>NZ_PDDL01000109.1:0-11177 GCF_020833785.1 Kocuria sp. CCUG 69068 | reverse complement strand
CCGCGGCCCGGTCGCGGTGCCAGGCCACGAGCGCGGCGGCGTCGGTGCGCACGGAGGTGCTGTCGAGGCGGCCGGCCTCGACCGCGTCCGCCGGGGAGCAGGCCAGCTCGGGGCACAGCTCCACGAGCTCCGCCCGGGACAGCGGTTGCGTCCCCGGGGCGGCCTCGGCGCCCAGCCGGGCCTCGGTCCCGACGAGGACCATGCGGCTGGGCCAGGCCAGGGGCCGGGGCGGGGCCGGGTGCGGGTCGAGCAGCCGGGCCACGGTCGCCCCGGTCAGCTCCCGGACGGGGGCCGGGCCGTAGCTGGGGATCAGCTGCTCGGCCGAGCGCCCGGAGGTGTGGTGGGCCAGGACGGGCTCGGTCTCCGCGAGCACGATCCCGGCTCCGCTCCCCCGCCGCTCGGCCAGTTCCGAGGCCAGGGACAGTCCGGCGATGCCGCCGCCGATGATGAGCACGTCGCACGCAGGGTCCATGCGCCCATGCTCGCACGCCCCGCAACGAGGGGTCGCGTCTGGACCCCGCCGCGCAGCGAGGGGTCGCTATCGGAGCCCGCCGCGCGGCGAGGGGTCGCGTCCTGCCGGAATCCTTTGCGGATTCCCACAGGAGGCGACCCCTCGGTGTTCCGCGCACGCAGTCCTGCGCGGGCGCGGGCGGCGGTCAGCCCTGCACGCCGAGCTTCTCCAGGATCAGCTCGCGCACCCGGCCCGCGTCGGCCTGGCCGCGGGTGGCCTTCATGACGGGGCCGATGAGGGCGCCGACGGCCTGGACCTTGCCGGCCTGCACCTTCGCCACGACGTCGGGCATCTGCACCATGGCGTCGTCGATCGCCGCGGTCAGCACGGAGTCGTCGGAGACCACGGCCAGGCCGCGCCGCTCCACGACCTCCGCGGGCGAGCCCTCGCCCTCCAGGACGTGGGCGAGGACCTTCTTGGCGAGCTTGTCGTTGATCTTCCCGGCGTCGATGAGCCCGTTGAGCTCGACGACGTGCTGCGGGGTGACGCCGAGCTCGGCGATCTCCACCTCCCGCTGGTTGGCCAGGCGGGCGATCTCGCCCATCCACCACTTGCGGGCCGCGGCCGGGGCGGCGCCGGCGGACACGGTCTGCTCGATCTCGTCGAGGACCCCCGCGTTGACGACGTCCCGGAACTCCTCGTCGGAGAAGCCCCAGTCGGTCTTGAGCCGCTTCCGGCGCTCGGCCGGGGGCTCGGGCAGCTCGGCCCGCAGCCGCTCGATCCACTCGTGGTCGGTGACGACCGGCACGAGGTCGGGCTCCGGGAAGTAGCGGTAGTCGTCGGCGTCCGACTTGGGGCGCCCGCTCGTGGTGGAGCGGGTGTCCTCGTGCCAGTGCCGGGTCTCCTGCACGATCGTGCCGCCGGAGTCGAGGACCGCCGCGTGGCGCTGGATCTCGAAGCGCACGGCACGCTCCACGGCGCGCAGCGAGTTCACGTTCTTCGTCTCGGAGCGGGTGCCGAACGTGGCGCTGCCCTTGGGCATGAGGGACACGTTGGCGTCGCAGCGGACGTTGCCGCGCTCCATCTTCGCGTCCGAGATCCCGAGGTTCTTCACGATCTCCCGGATCAGGGCCACGTACACGCGGGCCAGCTCGGGCGCGCGGGTGCCGGCGCCCACGATGGGCTTCGTCACGATCTCGATGAGCGGGACGCCGGCGCGGTTGTAGTCGACCAGGGAGAAGTCCGCGCCCTGGATGCGCCCGGCGGCGCCGCCCATGTGCGTGAGCTTCCCGGCGTCCTCCTCCATGTGGGCGCGCTCGATCTCGACCGTGAACACGGTCCCGTCCTCCAGCTCCACGTCGACGGAGCCGTTCTCGGCGATCGGCTCGTCGTACTGGGAGGTCTGGAAGTTCTTGGGGGTGTCCGGGTAGAAGTAGTTCTTCCGGGCGAAGTGGGAGACCGGGCGGATCTCGCAGCCCAGGGCGAGCCCGAGCTTGATCGCGGACTCCACGGCCACCCGGTTCACCACGGGGAGCACCCCGGGCAGGCCGAGCGAGACGGGGGTGACGTTGGTGTTCGGCTCGTCCCCGAAGACGTTGGGGGCGGCGTCGAACATCTTGGTCCGGGTGTTGAGCTCCACGTGGACCTCGAAGCCCAGCACGGGGTCGTACTTCTCCATGGCCTCGTCGAAGGACAGGACCTCTTCGGTGCTCCGGTTCATCAGCGGGCTCCTCCCCGGACGGGTGCGGACAGATCGGACGCGGCGGGGCCGCCGGCCAGGTCCCGGACCAGGGCGGCGGTGTCCGGCAGCCGCTGCCAGAGCGGTCCGCCCCAGCGCTGCTCGAGCAGGGCCTCCAGGCCGGCGCCGGCGCGGTAGAGCCGGGCGTCCTGGCGTGCGGGGGCCATGAACTGGATGCCCACGGGCAGCCCGTCCTCGGGGGCGAGGCCGCCGGGGACGGAGATCGCGGGGACCCCGGCCAGGTTGGTGGGGATGGTGGCGATGTCGTTGAGGTACATCTGCATGGGGTCGGCGGACTCGTCCACGGCGCCCCGCTCGAACGCGGTGGTCGGGGACGTCGGGGAGACCAGCACGTCCACCTGCTCGAACGCGGCCGCGAAGTCGCGCTGCACGAGGGTGCGGACCTTCTGCGCCGAGCCGTAGTAGGCGTCGTAGTAGCCCGCGGACAGCGCGTAGGTGCCCAGGATGATGCGGCGCTTGACCTCGGCCCCGAAGCCGGCGGCGCGGGTGGAGCCCATCACGCGCTCGATGGTCAGGGGCCCGTCCTCGGGCAGCACGCGGTGGCCGAAGCGCACGCCGTCGTACTTGGCGAGGTTCGAGGAGACCTCGGAGGACATGATGAGGTAGTAGGCCCCCAGGGCGTACTTGAAGTTCGGGGTGGAGACCTCCACGACCTCGGCGCCCGCGGAGCGCAGCAGCTCCACGGCCTCCTCGAAGCGCTGCTGGACGCCGGGCTGGAAGCCCTCGCCCGTGAGCTCCTTGACCACGCCCACGCGCAGGCCCGCCAGCCCGCCCTCGGCGGCGCCGGCCCGGGCCTGGGCGGCGAGGTCGCCGACCGGGTCGGGCAGGGACGTGGAGTCCTGCGGGTCGTGCCCGCCGATCACCTCGTGCAGCAGCGCGGCGTCGAGCACCGTGCGCGCCACGGGGCCCACCTGGTCCAGCGAGGAGGCCATGGCGATCACGCCGTAGCGCGAGACCCCGCCGTAGGTCGGCTTGACGCCCACCGAACCGGTCAGGGCCGCGGGCTGGCGGATGGACCCGCCGGTGTCCGTGCCCAGGGCCAGCGGCGCCTGGAACGCGGTCACGGCGGCGGCGGACCCGCCGCCGGACCCGCCGGGGATGCGGGACAGGTCCCACGGGTTGGCGGTGTCGCCGAAGGCGGAGTGCTCGTTGGAGGAGCCCATCGCGAACTCGTCGAGGTTCGTCTTGCCCAGCAGCGGCATCCGGGCGGCGCGCAGCCGCCGGGTCACGGTGGCGTCGTAGGGGCTCATCCAGCCCTCGAGCATGCGGGACGCCGCGGTGGTGGGCTGCCCCTTGGTGACGATGAGGTCCTTGACCGCGATCGGCACGCCGGCGAGCTCGGGCAGCTCCTCACCGCGGGCGCGGGCGGCGTCCACCTCGGCGGCCACGGACAGGGCTTCCTCGGTGTTGACGTGCAGGAAGGCGTTGAGCCCGGTCCGGCCGCGGCTGCGGTCGGCGGGGTCGACGGGCTCGCCGTCGGTCTCCCGGATGCGGTCCAGGTGGGCCTGGACGGCGTCGACGGAGGTGATCTCGCCGGCGGCGAGCCGGCGGGCGAGCTCGGCGGCGGAGAGACCGACGGGTCCCTGGGGCGTTCCGGTGCTGCTCATGCGGCTACTCCTCGTCCAGGATCGCGGGCACCTTGAACTTGCCCTCGGCGGCGTCCGGTGCGTTGAGCAGCGACTCCTCGGCGGTGAGGGTCTCGCCCACGACGTCCTCGCGGAAGACGTTCTGCAGCGGGATGGGGTGGCTCGTGGCCGGGACGTCCGGGCCGGCGGCCTCGCTGACGGACGCGACGGAGTCGACGACGAGGTCGAGCTCCTTCGCCATGGACCGCAGCTCCTCCTCGGTCATCTCGATGTGCGCGAGCTTCGCCAGGTGGGCGACCTGCTCGCGGGTGATCGCAGACATGCGCACTCCTGCTCGTGATCGGGGGTGGTTTCCGGTCCAGTCTAGCCGCGCGGCACTCCCCTCCTTCCCGGCCGGAGGGGGCCCCGCAGGGGCATACCCTGGAGGGACGCACCGACCACCGCACAGGAGCACCCGGACATGGCCAAGAGCACCCCCGCCCGCACGAAGAAGGACCGAGGCGCCAAGAGCGGGCGCCCCGGCGCCCGCTCCGGGAAGGCCGCGCGCGCGACCTCCGCGACGGACGCCGCCAACGCGTGGCGCCAGCGGGTCAGCAAGGACGCCGCCGCGACGATCGACACGGTCATGGCCCACGTCCAGGCCGTGGCCGAGCAGCAGCTGGGGCAGCACGGGGCGTTTCCCCCCTTCCTCGTCACCGCGCGCAAGGACGGCGAGTACGAGCTCGACAGCCTGCCGGCCGAGGACGCGGAGGAGCTGAGCCCCGAGGCCGCCCTGGACGCCCTGCGGGCGCGGGCGGTGGAGCTGCGGGACGACCTCCTCTGCGCCGCGGTCGCCTTCCCCGTGACCCTGCCGGACCGCTCCGGGCAGACGGCCGTGGCCGTGGAGACCCAGCACCGGGAGGGCGAGTCCCTGACGGTGATCCAGCCGTACCGGGTCAAGGGCGCGGAGCGCTCCGTGAGCTTCGGCGACGCCGGGGCCGAGCCCGCCGAGCCGTGGCTGTGGAGCCGGCCCGAGCGCACGCCGTGAGCTGAGCGCACGGTCGGCGCCGTGCCGGTGCCCGCCGAGCATGCGAGAGGGCCCCTCCGATCGGAGGGGCCCTCTCGCATGCTCTCGCGCGGCGCGGCCGCGCGGTGCCTGTCCGGTGGGGATCAGGCGGGGATGTTCAGCACCTGGCCGGGGAAGATCAGGTTCGGGTCGGCGATGGTGCCCTCGTTCGCGGCGTACAGGTCCTCCCAGTTCTCGATGCCGAGCTTGTCGGCGATGGAACCGAGGGTGTCGCCGGCGACCACGGTGTAGGTCTCGGCGGAGACCGAGGCCGGGGCCACGGCGGCGGCGGGAGCCACGTACTCGACGACCGGGGCCTGGACGGCGGCCGGGGCCTCGACGGGAGCGGCCACGGGGCCGGGCTCGGGGGCGGCGACCGGGGCGGGGGCCGGAGCCTCGATCGGGGCCGGGGCCTCGACGGACTGCGGGGTCACGGACGCGGAGCCCATCGGGTTGGCGGAGGGAGCGGCGGAGCCGGACAGGCCCAGCTTCGCGGAGCAGGCGGGCCACGCGCCCCAGCCCTGGCCGTCGAGAACGTTCTCGGCCACGGCGATCTGCTGCTCACGGGAGGCGTCCTGCGGAGCGCCCTGGCCACCGAAGGCGGCCCAGGTGGAGGGGGTGAACTGCAGGCCGCCGGAGAAGCCGTTGCCGGTGGAGGTGCCCCAGTTGCCACCGGACTCGCACTCGGCGAGGGCGTCCCAGGTGGAGGCCGGAGCGGCGTTGGCCGGGAGGGCCATGGCGCCGACGGCGGTCCCGCCGAGGATCAGAGCGGCGGCACCGCGACGGACGTTGCGACGAACAGCGAAAGCGTTGGTCATGATGCTCCCTGGGCCACCTGCGCTCGTTTCCGTCCCCGGATGTCTTCGCGCCGTCGTCTACCCGTCAAGGTGTTGGTGGGTAAGTGCTTACAGGTGTCTGCCCTTCAGACGACGTGCGGTGTTACGGCAGCACCCAGCATGGTGTGGTGGCGCGCCGGGAGTCGGACTCCAGGCACACCGGATCCCCGGAGGAATCCTCGGGGAAGCTGATTATCACGATAGCGTAACGATTTTTGTTGCGCTACCCCTTTCGGCCCGTCGTGAGGTATCACACGTTCGCGGTCTGCAGGGGTGCCGGCCCGTGAAGGACGCCGGCGCAGGAGTTCGCACTCCGGGAAGCGGAGGGCATGCCCTCGGGAAGAACGCTTCGAAGGTCACGCTATGGCAACGTTTTGGTCTCGGTCAAGTGACGAGAGCCATCTCACACGTTCAGCGGGCCGGGCCCCGGCCCGCACTCAGCCCGGAATGCCGCGCTCGCGTGCGGTGATCCAGGCCGCGAGGCGGTCGGCGGCCGGCACTTCGCCCGCCGCCGGGGAGGGCAGCTCCGGCCGGGTCACGAGGGCGCCGGCCTCCTCGGCGATGAGCGCGCCGGCGGCCCAGTCGTGCTCGTGCAGACCCTGCTCGCCGTACCCGTCGAGCGCGCCGTCCGCGACCATGCACAGGTCCAGGGCCGCCGAGCCCAGGCGCCGCATGTCCGTGTACTGCCGCATGGTGGCGGCGAAGGCGGGGAACTGGCGCTCGCGCCGGTCGGCGTCGAAGGAGAAGCCGGTGCCGTAGAGCCGGCCCGCCCGGTCCGGCACGGGACCCTCGAGCCGGCGGGACGCGCCGTCCTCCTCCACCCACGCGCCGGCCCCGCGCACGGCGAAGTAGGTGCGGCGCAGGGCGGGGGCGTTGACGGCGCCCACGAGCCAGTTGCCCCGTGCGTCGGCGGCGGCCACGGACGTGCAGTAGTAGACGATGCCGCGGATGAAGTTGGTGGTGCCGTCGAGCGGGTCCACCGACCAGCGGATCCCGGAGGGGTGCTCCGGGCGGTGCGTGCCCGACTCCTCGCCGGTGACGGTGTCGTGCGGGCGGCGGTCCAGGATGGTGCGCAGCACGGCCTGCTCGGCGGCGACGTCGAAGCGGGTGACCCAGTCCCCCTCCCCCGACTTGCCGGTGACGCCCAGCCGGCCGGCGTCGCGGCCCCGCAGGACCTCCGCCCCGGACTCGGCGGCCGCCAGGGCCAGCTCCAGCAGCTCCTCCAGGTGGGCGCCGGTCGGGCCGAGGCCCTCCAGCGCGTCGTCGTGGCGTCCCATGCTCAGGCCCCGTCCTCGTCGTCGGTACCGTTCTCCGTGCCGACCGCGGCGTCCTCGGAGGTGCTCCCGGCCGCGCCGGCGAGCGCGTCCGGCCCCTCGGCGAGGAGCCGCTCGAACCCGGCCTCGTCGAGCACGGTCACCCCCAGCTGCTCGGCCTTGTCCAGCTTGGTGCCGGCGTTCTCGCCCGCCACCAGGAAGTGCGTCTTCTTCGACACGGAGCCGGAGGCCTTGCCGCCGCGCACCAGCACCGCCTCCTTCGCGGAGTCGCGGCTGAAGCGCTCGAGGGTGCCGGTGATCACCACGGTGGTGCCCTCGAGGGTCCGCGGCACGGACTCGTCCACCTCGTCCTCCATGCGCACGCCCGCGGCCGCCCAGCGCTCCACGATCTCCCGGCGCCACGGCTCGGCGAACCACTCGGTGAGGGCCGCGGCGATCACGGGCCCCACGCCGTCGGCCTGGGCCAGGGTCTCCTCGTCGGCGTCGCGGATGGCCGGCAACGAGCCGAAGGCCGTGGCCAGGGAGCGGGCCGCGGTCGGGCCGACGTGCCGGACGGACAGGGCCACGAGCACGCGCCACAGCGGCTGCGCCTTGGCCTTCTCGAGCTCCTCGAACAGCTTGCGGGTGGTGGCGGTGGGCTCGGAGGGCTTCTTGGCCGTGCCCTTCGTCCAGAAGTAGGGCACGAGCTCGGTCTCGCCCGTGGGCGTGCCGCGCGATTTCTTCTCCCGCCGGATCCGCACCTCGCGCAGGTCCTCGGGGGTGAGGTCGAACAGGTGCGCCTCGCTGGTCAGCGGCGGGGTCTCCGGCTCGTCGGGCCGGGTCAGGGCGAGGGCGGCCTCGTAGCCGAGGGCCTCGATGTCGAACGCGCCGCGGCCGGCGGCGTGGAAGACCCGCTCCCGCAGCTGGGACGGGCAGCTGCGGGCGTTGGGGCAGCGGATGTCGACGTCGCCCTCCTTGGCCGGGCGCAGCTCCGTGCCGCAGGACGGGCAGTGGGTGGGCATCACGAACTCGCGCTCCGTGCCGTCCCGCAGCGCCACCACGGGCCCCACGATCTCGGGGATCACGTCGCCCGCCTTGCGCAGCACCACGGTGTCCCCGATGAGCACGCCCTTGGCCCGCACCACGTCCTGGTTGTGCAGGGTGGCCATCTCCACGGTGGACCCGGCGACCCGCACCGGCTCCATGAGCCCGAACGGGGTGACCCGCCCGGTGCGGCCCACGTTGACCAGGATGTCCTTGAGCCGGGTGTGCACCTCCTCGGGCGGGTACTTGTAGGCCACGGACCAGCGTGGCACCCGGGAGGTGTGCCCGAGCCGGAACTGGGTGCGGCGGTCGTCGACCTTGACCACGATGCCGTCGATCTCGTGGATGAGGTCGTGGCGGCGGCGGCCGTACTCCTCGATGAACGCGAGGACGTCCTCCGTGGACGGCAGCACGCGGTAGTACGGGCTGACGGGCAGGCCCCACCGCTCGAGCAGCTCGTAGACCTGGGACTGGGTGTCGGCGCGCAGGCCCGTGGCGGCCCCCACCCCGTGCACGTACATGGACAGCCGGCGCCGGGCCGTGACCGCCGGGTCCTTCTGCCGCAGCGAGCCCGCCGCGGCGTTGCGGGGGTTGGCGAAGGGCGCCCGGCCCTCGGCCACGATGGCGTCGTTGAGGGCGCGGAAGTCGCGGGAGGAGATGAACACCTCGCCGCGGATCTCGACCTCCTCGGGCACGTCCTCCCCCGTGAGCACGGTGGGGATGGTGGCGATGGTGCGCACGTTGTGCGTGACGTCCTCGCCCGTGGTGCCGTCCCCCCGGGTCGCGGCCCGCACGAGCTCGCCGTTCCGGTAGAGCAGGTTCACGGCCAGCCCGTCGATCTTCAGCTCGGTGAGCCACGCGGACTCCGGGGCGTCCGGCAGCGCCTCGATGGAGGCGGAGGCCTTCGCCAGCCAGGCCGTGAGCTCGTCGATCGAGAAGACGTCCTCGAGGGAGTACATCCGCGCGAGGTGCGTCACGGGCGTGAACGCCGCGGAGACCTCGCCGCCGACCTCCTGGGTGGGCGAGTCATTGGCCACCAGCTCGGGGTGCAGCGCCTCGACCTCCTCGAGCCGCCGGTAGAGCTCGTCGTACTCCGCGTCCGAGATGGTGGGCGCGTCCTCGACGTAGTAGGCGGTCCGCGCCGCGCGCACCCGGTCCACGAGCTCCGCGTACTGCTCCTTGAGGTCCTCGCTGGGCGGGGCGGGGTTGAGGTCCTGGCCGGTGGCGTCGACGGGTCGTGCGTCTGTCCTCTGCTGTGGGCTCACCCGACCATTGTGGCCCACGCGCCGGACGTCACCGTCGACCGGGCCCGCGGCGGCGGGTCAGCCGTCCAGCCGCGCCACCGTCCCCGTGAAGTGCGGGCGCCTGCGCCGCGGGTCCCATCCGGCGAAGCGCGAGCCCCGCCAGCCGGGCCCCCGGCCGTCGTCGGTGATCGCGACCGCGACCGTGCCCGGGAGCAGGACCGGGGCCGCGAACTCGACCGTCCAGCGGAAGGGCGTCCCGGGCGGCACCCCCACCTCGGCGAGGGCGCGCGAGGCGGAGTACATGCCGTGAGCGATGGCGCCCTTCATGCCGAGCGCCCGGGCGCTCGGGCCGGAGAGGTGGATGGGGTTCCAGTCCCCGCTCACCGCGGCGTAGTCCCGCCCCGTGCCGGCCGCCAGCCGCCAGTGCCCGGTCGGCGCCGGGGGCACGAACTCCGCGCGCGGTGCGTCGTGAGCCGCCCCGGGCACGCGCACGCCCCGGGCGAGGTAGGTGGAGCGGCCCGTCCAGACGGTCTCGCCGTCCCGGCGCGCGAGGCGGGCGACGACGTCCACCTGCGCGCCGGAGCGGTGCGGGCGCAGCCGCTCGGCGGTGGCGGTGACCGTGAGGTGCTCCCCGACCGCCGCGGCCCGGAGGTGCTCGACCTCGTTGGCCAGGTGCACCATGCCGAGGACCGGCAGCGGGAAGTCCGGGCGGGTGAGCACGCTCATGGCCACGGGGAACGCCAGGGCGTGCAGGTGCCCGGAGAAGGCCTCGGTGCCGCCGGGGCCCTCGCGCAGCGGCGCCCCGACCGCGCGGCAGAACGCCTCGTGCCCGGCGGGGTCGACGACCACGTCCTCGACGACGTGCGCCACCGCCGGCAGCTCGAGCGGGGCGTCGCCGGTGCCGCGGCGCGACCCGGCCGGCCGGCCGGGCAGCCGGCCGGACAGCCGGCCCGGCACCCGGTCGGCGAGGGCGCGCGGCAGCAGGTCCCCGGCCGCCCCCGCCGCCGCACGGGCGTAGAGCCCGCCCAGCGAGGGGACGCCGGGCAGGACCACGGTCTCGTGCCGGTCGGCGGCCATGCTCACGCCCCCACCAGGTTCTGGCCGCACACGCGCAGCGTCTGCCCGTTGACGCCGCCGGCGGCGTCCGAGGCGAGGAACAGCACGGCCTGGGCCACGTCCTCCGGCAGCCCGCCCTGCTGCAGGGAGTTCAGCCGGCGCGCGACCTGGCGGCGGGCCGCCGGGATCCGGGCGGTCATCTCCGTCTCGATGAACCCGGGGGCCACGGCGTTGATGCTGCCGCCGCGCCGGGCCAGCAGGGGCGCGGTGGCGGCGACCATCCCGATCACCCCGGCCTTCGAGGCGGCGTAGTTGGTCTGGCCGCGGTTGCCCGCCACACCGCTCGTGGAGGCCAGGCAGACGATCCGCGGCGCCTCGCCGAGGCCCTCCCCCGCCAGGAGCTGGTCGTTCATCCGCAGCTGCGACTCGAGGTTCACGGCCAGCACCGAGGCCCAGCGAGACTCGTCCATGTTGGCCAGCAGCTTGTCCCGGGTGATCCCGGCGTTGTGCACCACCACGTCCAGGTGCCCGAAGCGCTCCCGGGCGAGCCCGAGGATCCGCTCGCCGGCGTGCTCGTCCGTGACGTCGAGCTGGAGGGCCACGGCGTGGATCTCGTTGGCGAGGGCGGCCAGGGGCTCGCCCGCGGCGGGGACGTCCACGACGACGACGCGCGCGCCGGCGCCGGTGAGCGTGCGGGCGATCTGTGCGCCGATGCCGCGGGCGGCGCCGGTGACAGCGGCGACCCTGCCCCGCAGGGGGGCCTCCCAGTCCGCGGCCAGGGCCCCGGCGTCGTCGCCGACCGTCACGAACTGCCCGGAGACGAAGGCGCTGCGCCCGGAGAGCAGGAACCGCAGGGCGCCCAGCACGCTGGGGGCCTCGGGGGCGACGCCCTCGGCGAGCAGG
>NZ_PDDL01000108.1:0-11316 GCF_020833785.1 Kocuria sp. CCUG 69068 | reverse complement strand
TGCTCGTGGTGCTCGGCGTGCTGGCCGCGGCGGACCGGGTCTACGCGGCACGGGACGCGACGACCCCCGAGGGCGTCGTCGAGCCCGGCTCCCGGTGGCGCTCGGCGGGCGGGGACTCGCCGGTGCGCTGGGAGGCGCTCGGCATGCAGGGCCGCGCCTTCGTCGGCGGCGGGCCCACCCCGGCGCAGATCGAGGAGGTCACGGGCCGTCCCGCGGCGGAGCCGGTGCGGGTCTACGTGGGGCTGGACCAGGCCGAGACGGCCGAGGAGCGCGCCGCCCTGGCCGTGGACGAGCTGCGCCGCACCGGCGGCTTCGAGCGGGAGGTGCTGGTGGTGGCCGCGCCAACCGGGTCGGGCTGGCTCGAGCGCCAGTCCGTGGACACCGTGGAGTACCTCAACGCGGGGCGCACGGCGATCGTGGCCACGCAGTACTCCTACCAGCCCAGCTGGGTCTCCTTCCTCTTCGCCCCGGAGCTGCCCCGCGCCTCGAGCCGGGCGCTGTTCGACGCCGTGCACGCCGAGTGGGCGCGGATGCCGGCGGGGGACCGTCCCCGGCTGGTGGTGTACGGGCTGAGCCTCGGCGCCTCCGGGATGCAGTCCGTGTTCGCCGACGTCCCGGAGATGACCCGCCGCACGGACGGCGCCGTGTTCACCGGCCCGCCGAACAACGCCCAGCCCTGGCGGAGCCTGCAGGAGGGCCGCGACCCCGGCAGCCCCGTGTGGCAGCCGGTCCTGGACCAGGGCCGGACCGTGCGCTGGCTCTCCGTCCCGGGGGACTTCGACGCCGTGCCCGGGCCGTGGGAGCGCCCGCGGATCGCCTACCTCCAGCACGCCACGGACCCCATCACCTGGCTGGACCCCGCCGTGATCTGGCAGCGGCCGGAGTGGCTGGCGGGATCGCAGGCCGAGGGCGGGCGCGCCGCGGACGTGAGCGACGCGATGGTGTGGATCCCGCTCCTGACCTACCTCCAGCTGGCCGTGGACATGGTCCTGGGCGAGGCCGTCCCGGCCGGCCACGGGCACAACTACGGGGACGTCGCCGTGGACGCGTGGGCCGCCGTCCTGCCGGACCACGGCCTGGACGGGCCGGCCCTGGACCGCGTCCGGGAGGTCATCGCCGCCTACCCCTACGAGGACGCCGGGGCGGACTGAGGCCGGCGGCCGGGCGGGGCGCGGTCGTCCCGGCCGCCGGGTCCCGGGCCGGCCCGGTGCTACCGCCCCGTCAGCTCCGCCCGGGCGAGGTCCAGGGCCCGGGCCAGGCGCTGCACGCCCACCTCCGTGCGCTCCGGGCTCGTGGAGGCGAAGCACAGCCGGAAGGCGTCCTGGAACCGGCCCGAGGGGGACAGCGCGGGACCGGGGATGAAGGCGACCCCCTCGGCGAGGGCGATCTCGAACAGCCGGGGCGTGGCCACGGCCGCGTCGTCGCCCTGCAGGGTCACCCACAGGAAGAAGCCGCCCTCGGGGTCGGTCGTGACCACCCGGGAGCCCAGGTGACGGGCGATCGAGGCGTCCATGGCCTGTTTGCGCCGCCGGTACTCCGTGCGCAGGCCGGCCAGGTGGTCGTCGTAGCCGCCCTGGCGCACGAACCGCTCCACGATGTGCTGACCGGGGACGTTCGTGCAGGTGTCCATGGCCTGCTTGCCGGCGATCAGCAGCCTCCGCAGCCGCGGGTCGGCGTCCACCCACCCCACGCGCAGCCCCGGGGCGAGGACCTTGGAGAAGGTCCGCACCGAGAACACGAGCGGGTCGTCCGGGCTGATCTCGCGGAAGCCGGGGACGTCCTCGCCGGCGAAGCGCAGGCCCCCGTACGGGTCGTCGTCGATGATCACGGCCCCCCACCGGTGCGCGAGGTCCAGGAGGCGCCGCCGGCGCGGCTCGCTCAGCGTGGTGCCGGAGGGGTTCTGGAAGTTCGGGATCGTGTAGACCGCCCGCGGGGTGCGCCCCGTCTCGGCGACCAGCGTCTCGAGCGCGTCCACGTCCATGCCGTCCTCGTCGACCGGGACCTCGAGCAGGTCCGCGCCGTAGCTGAGGGCGGTGCCGGAGCCGTTCGTGTAGGTGGGGGACTCGACCACCACGAGGTCGCCCGGGTCCACGAAGAGCTTGAACGCGAGGTCCAGGCCCTGCATGCCGCCGGAGGTGATGACGAGCCGTTCGGGCCGGGTCGGCTCCGGGGTCGTGGAGTGGTGGGCCACGACGGTCTCGAGCAGACCGGGCTCGCCCTCCGTGGCCCCGTACGTGAACGAGCCGGCGCCGAGGACCTCGGCGGCGATCCGCCGGAACTGCTCCGTGGGGATCACCTCGGCGGCCGGGGCGCCCATCGCGAAGCGGACGATGTCGTGGGTCTGGGCGGCGAGCAGGGACGTCGAGGAGTCGATGACCGACCCCACGAGCCCGTCCGCCCGGCGGGCCAGGGGCAGCAGGCCCCGGGCGGGGTCGCCGCCCACCCCCGCGGTGGGGGCGGTGCGCAGGCCGGCCACGGTGGTGAGGGATGCGGCGGTGGTGGTCATGGGATCACTTCCTGATGAGGGCTCGGGGGAAGGAGGTCAGGGCCTCCGTCCCGGTGGCGGTGATGCGGATCGACTCGGAGACCTCGTAGCCGTACCCGGTCATCCACATGCCGCAGATGAGGTGGAGCGTCATGTTCTCGGCGAGCACGCTCTCGTCCTCCGAGCGGATGCTGATGGTGCGCTCGCCCCAGTCGGGGGGATAGCCGATGCCCACGGAGTAGCCGAGCCGGCTGGGCTTCTCGAGCCCGAACTCCGCGAGCGCCCAGTTCCAGGTGCTCGCGAGCTCGCGCACCGGGACGCCCGCGGCGGTGACGTCGAGCACGGCCTCGAGCCCCGAGGCCACGGCCTCCTCGAGCAGACCCAGCTCGGCCGTGGGCGGGCCGAGCATCACCGTGCGGGCCAGCGGCACGTGGTAGCGCCGGTGCACCCCGGCGAGCTCCACCACCACGGCGTCGCCCTCCCGCAGCACCCGGTCCGACCACGTGAGGTGCGGGGTGTCGGCGGAGGCCCCGGTGGGGAGCATCGGGACCATGGCCGGGAAGTCCCCCCACGCGTCGTCGACCCCCTCGACCTGGGCCCTGGCGATCTGCGCCGCGACGAGGTGCTGCGGGACCCCGGGCTCGATCGTGTCGATCGCGGCCTGCATCGCGGCCGTCGTGACGCGGGCGGCCGTGCGCAGGTACTGGATCTCCGTCGGGGACTTCACGGCGCGCACCCAGTTCACGAGGTCGAAGGCGTCCACGAGGGTCCACTCCGGGAGGGCGTTGACGAGCGAGCGGTAGCCCTTGGGGGAGAAGAAGTGGGAGTCCATCTCCAGGCCCACGCACCCCCGGGCGGCGGGGGCGACCCGGCCGCGGCGGCGCAGGGCGAAGGCCACCCAGTCGAAGGGGTGCAGGTGCGGGCGGTGCACGTAGCGCTCGGGATAGCCGACGATCTGCCCGGGGTCCAGCCGGGCCGTGCGGAACGCGCCGTTGGCGTCCATCTCCCGCAGGAACAGCAGCAGCTCGCCCTCCGCCGGCACGAACAGCAGCTGCGGGGTGTAGAAGGACCAGGCGTCGTAGCCCGTCAGGTAGAACAGGTTCGCGGGGTCGGTCACCAGCAGCGCATCCAGGCCCTGCTCCGCCATCCGCCCCCGCACCGCGCGCAGCCGGGCGGCGTACTCCGCGTCGGGGAACAGCGCGGGGCGGACGTCCGGATCGGCCACGGTGTCATCGGCCACGGGGCACCGCCGTGTACTTCGTCTCGAGGAACTCCTCGATCCCCGTGCGGCCGCCCTCGCGCCCGAGGCCCGAGGCCTTGACCCCGCCGAAGGGCGCCGCCGGGTTGGAGACCAGCCCCGTGTTGATCCCGACCATGCCGACCTCGAGGGCCTCGCTGACGCGGAAGCTGCGGTCCACGTCGCGGGTGAAGAGGTAGCCCACGAGCCCCCACGGGGTGTCGTTGGCCCACCCGAGCACCTGCTCCTCGGAGTCGAACGCCACCACGGGCGCCACCGGCCCGAAGATCTCCTGGGACATGAGCGCGGCCTCGGAGCTGACCCCGGACAGCACGGTGGGGGCGTAGAACCAGCCCCGGCCCCCGGCCCGGCGTCCCCCGCACAGCACGGACGCCCCCCGGGCCAGGGCGTCGTCCACGAGCTCCTCCACCTTGGCCAGGGCCTTCTCCTCGACGAGGGGGCCCACCTGGGTGCCCTCGGCCACGCCGTGGCCCACGGTGAGGGAGCCCATGCGCTCCGCGAGGCGTGCGGAGAACTCCCCGGCCACGGAGCGGTGGACGAACAGGCGGTTGGCCGCCGTGCAGGCCTCGCCCATGTTGCGCATCTTCGCGGTCATCGCG
Organism: Kocuria sp. CCUG 69068; assembly: GCF_020833785.1. Classification (NCBI taxonomy): domain Bacteria; kingdom Bacillati; phylum Actinomycetota; class Actinomycetes; order Micrococcales; family Micrococcaceae; genus Kocuria; species Kocuria sp. CCUG 69068. The sequence goes on along the minus strand of NZ_PDDL01000108.1, from coordinate 6,974 downwards.
GCCTCGACCGCCACGTCGAGGTCGGCGTCCTCGAACACGATGAAGGGGGCGTTGCCGCCCAGCTCCATGGACGAGCGCATGACGTGCTGGGCCGCCTGCTCGAGCAGCCGCACCCCCACCTCGGTGGAGCCGGTGAAGGAGATCTTGCGGGCGATCCCCGAGGACATCCAGGGCCCGACCACCGAGGAGGCCCTCGAGGTGCACACGACGTTGAGCACCCCCGCCGGCAGTCCGGCCTCCACCAGGACGTCCACGAGGGCCAGGGAGGACAGCGGCGTGAGGTTCGCGGGCTTGAAGACCATCGTGCAGCCGGCCGCGACGGCCGGGCCGATCTTGCGGGTGCCCATGGCCAGCGGGAAGTTCCACGGGGTGACCAGCACGCAGGGTCCCACCGGCTCCTTGGAGACCAGGATCCGGGTCCTCCCGTCCCCCGAGAGGGTCATGTCCCCGCCGATCCGCACGGCCTCCTCGGAGAACCAGCGGAAGAACTCGGCGGCGTAGGCGACCTCCCCGCGGGCCTCGGCGAGGGGCTTGCCCATCTCCGTGGACATCACCAGCGCGAGCTCGTCCCGGCGGGCCATGATGAGGTCGTGGGAGCGGCGCAGGATCTCGCCGCGCTCGCGGGGCGCGGTCCGCGCCCAGTCCTTCTGGGCCCGCCCCGCGGCCTCGATCGCCCGGACGGCGTCCTCCGGGCCGCCGTCCGCCACCGTGGCGACGACCTCCTCGGTGGCCGGGTCCACCACGTCGAAGCGGCGCCCGGAGGCGGCCTCGGTCCACTCGCCGTCGACGAAGACCCCGGTGCTGACCCCGGCGACGGCCTCCCGGGACCGGCGCAGGACGTCCTCGGAGGCGGTGATGGGGGCGGTGGTGGGGGCGGCGGAGTCGGTCACGGGGTGTCCTTCCGGTCGGGATCGGCGCGGGGTGCGGGGCGGGATCCGGTGCGTCCGGGCGCGGTGCGGGACGGGGCGGGGCTCATGCGGTCGCCGCCGCCCCGGCGAGGACCTCGGCCAGGGCGGCCTCGAAGCGCTCGAGGCCCGTGCGGATCTCCTGCTCGGAGACCACCAGCGCGGGGATCAGCCGGACCACGTTGCCGGCCGGCCCGCACGTCAGGGTGAGCAGCCCGTGGCCGGTGGTGGCCTGCTGCACGGCGAGCGCGGCGGCGGCGTCCGGGGAGCCGTCCTCCTGTGCGAACTCGACGCCCTGCATCAGCCCGCGGCCGCGGACGTCGCTGATCCCGGGGTAGCGCTGCTGCAGGGGCCGCAGCCCCGCCTGCAGCTGGTCCCCGCGGACCCGCGCGTTCTCCACCAGGTGCTCGTCGCGGACCACGTCCAGGGTGGCGCAGGCCGCCGCGGCGGCCACGGCGTTGCCGCCGTAGGTCCCGCCCTGCGACCCGGGCCAGCCCCGCTCCATCAGCGCGGTCGGCGCCGCGATCGCCGAGATCGGGAAGCCCGAGGCGAGGCCCTTCGCGGTGATCAGCACGTCCGGTACCACGTCCGCGAACTGGTGGCCCCAGAACCGCCCGGTCCGCCCCACCCCGGCCTGCACCTCGTCCAGCACCAGCAGGATCCCGTGCCGGTCCGCCCGCTCCCGCAGCCCCTCGAGGAAGGCCGGCGGGGTGGGCAGGTAGCCGCCGTCGCCGAGCACGGGCTCGATCAGGAGGGCCGCGGTGTCCTCGGGCGCCGTCCTGGTCACCAGGAGGTAGTCCAGCTCCCGCAGGGCGAAGTCGACCGCCGTCCGCTCGTCCCACCCGTAGCGGTGGGCGTAGGGGAACGGGGCCATGTGCACCCCGCCCATGAGCGGGGAGAAGCCGGCGGAGAACCGGGTGCCCGCTGTGGTGAGGGTCGCCGCGGCCACCGTGCGGCCGTGGAAGCCGCCCTGGAAGACCACCACGTTGGGCCGGCCCGTGGCCATCCGGGCCAGCCGCACCGCGGCCTCGACCGCCTCGGAGCCGGAGTTGGCGTAGAACACGGAGTCCAGGCCCGGCGGCAGGACCTCGCCCAGCTTCTCGGTGAGCTCGAGCAGCGGGGGGTGCAGCACGGTCGTGTACTGGGCGTGGATGACCCGGCCGACCTGCTCGCGGGCCGCCTCGACCACCCGGGGGTGGCAGTGGCCCGTGCTGGTCACCCCGATCCCGGTGGTGAAGTCCAGGTACTCGCGCCCGTCCGTGCCGGAGATCCAGCAGCCCCGGGCGGAGTCGACGACGACCGGGGTCGCCTGCTTCAGGAGCGGACTCAGTGAGGTCATGGCCCATCATGGGAACAGCCCGTGCAGATTGTCAACAATCGGACCGCCCCCGTAGGGTGGCCCCATGAGCACCGTGCGCGAGCCGCCCCGTGTCGTCGTGCTGACCGCCGAGGGCACGCCACCGCCCGGCAACGAGGAGGCCCTCCGGGCCCTCGCCGACGTCACCGTGGTGACGCGCGAGGGCCTCGCCGACGCCCTCGCGGGGACCGGCGGGCGGCGCCCGGCGGAGGTGCTGCTGCTGTGGGACTTCTTCTCGGACGCGCTCGCCGGCGCGTGGGACGCCGCGACGGGGCTGCGCTGGGTGCACGTCGCGGCCGCCGGGGTGGACGCCGTGCTGTTCCCGGCGCTGCGCTCCTCGGCGGTGCTGGTGACCAACGCGCACGGCGTCTTCGACCGGCCCATCGCCGAGTTCGTCCTCGCCGCGGTCCTGGCCCAGGACAAGCAGCTGCACCGGAGCGCGCGGCTGCAGCGCGAGCACCGGTGGGTGCACCGCGAGCTGCGGCGCACCCAGGGCTCCACGGCCCTCGTCGTGGGCACCGGGGGGATCGGCCGCGCCACCGCCAGGCTGCTGCGGGCGGTGGGGGTGGAGGTCCGCGGCGCCGGGCGCACGGCGCGGACGGAGGACCCGGACTTCGGGACCGTCGTCCCCGCCGCCGAGCTGGCCGAGCACGCCGGGTGGGCGGACCACGTGGTGCTGGCCGCCCCGCTGACCGGGCGGACGCACGGGATCGTGGGCCCCCGGGTGCTCGCGGCGATGTCCCCGCACGCCCACCTCGTGAACGTGGGCCGGGGCGCGCTGGTGGACGAGGACGCGCTGCTGGAGGCCCTCCGGGCGGGGCGTCCGGCCGCCGCGACCCTGGACGTCTTCGACACGGAGCCCCTTCCGCGGGACCACCCCTTCTGGGCGATGGACAATGTGCACGTGTCCGCGCACATGTGCGGGGACGTGGAGGGGTGGCGGGACGAGCTCGCCGCCCAGTTCGAGGACAACCTCCGGCGCTGGACGGCCGGGGAGCGGCTGGTCGACCAGGTGGACAAGAACGCCGGCTACGTCCGCTCCCGGTGAGGGGGCGGCGGGACCGCCGGCGACGGCGCCGCGGGTCCCGTGCCGGCGGGCCACGACGAGAGGAGAGCACGGACCATGCGCGTAGCAGTTCCCAGAGAGATCAAGCCGGCCGAGCGGCGGGTGGGCCTCGTGCCCGCCGGGGTGACCCAGCTCGTGCGGGACGGCCACGAGGTGCTCGTGGAGACCGGCGCGGGGGAGGGCTCCGGGTTCGACGACGACGCCTACACCGCCGCGGGGGCCGAGGTGGTCGACCGGTCCGCCGTGTGGGAGCGGGCGGAGCTGCTGGTCAAGGTGAAGGAGCCGGTGGCCGAGGAGTACGGCTTCCTGCGCCCCGACCTCACGCTCTTCGCGTACCTGCACCTGGCCGCCGACCGCCCGCTCACCGAGGCGCTGCTGGAGGCGGGCACCACCGCCGTGGCCTTCGAGACCGTCCGCGCCGGCCGGACCCTGCCCCTGCTCCAGCCGATGTCCGAGATCGCGGGCCGGCTCGCCGCGCAGTCCGCCGCCCACCACCTGCAGTCCAACGCCGGCGGCCCCGGGCTCCTGATGGGCGGGGTCCCCGGCGTCGCCGCGGCCAAGGTCGTGGTGGTCGGCGGCGGGGTCGTGGGCACGCAGGCCGCCCTGATGGCCTCGGGGCTGATGGCCGACGTCACGGTGCTCGACGCCAACGGCGTGCGGATCCGCGAGCTCACCGACCTGCTCGGGCACCGGGCCCGCGTGCTGATGAGCGACGAGCACGTGCTCGAGGAGGAGATCTCCGGGGCGGACGTGGTGATCGGGGCGGTGCTCGTCCCGGGGGCGGCGGCGCCCAAGCTCGTGCGCCGCGAGCACCTCGCGGTGCTGCACGACCACGCCCTGCTCGTGGACGTCGCCATCGACCAGGGCGGGTGCTTCGAGACCTCCCACCCGACCACCTACGACGACCCGACGTTCGAGGTGGACGGCATCACCCACTACTGCGTGGCGAACATGCCCGGCGCCGTGCCGCGCACCGCGACCCGGGCCCTCGCCAACGCCACCACGCCCTATCTGCGGCGCCTGGCCCGCGGCCCGGAGCAGGCCCTGGCCGCCGATCCGGAGTTCGCGGCCGGGCTCAACACGGCCGCCGGGCGGATCCGGCACGCCGGGGTGGCGGAGGCCTTCGCGGACCTGCCCGCGCAGCTGGACTGAGTCCCGGCGGACGTCCCGCCGGGGCTCAGTCCGGCGCCGGGCCGTCCGCCGTGAGCAGGCGGAGCAGCCGCTCCAGCTCGACCCGGTCCTCCGGGGCCAGCCGCGAGAAGTACTCCTCGGACTCCCGGCGCCGGTCCTCCCGGACCCGCTCGCGCAGACCGGTGCCCCGGGGCGTCAGCGCCACCAGTGTGGCCCGCCGGTCGGACGGGTCCGGGACCCGTTCCACGAGCCCCTTCTGCTCGAGCAGGTCCACCACCTCCGTGGCGGACCGCGGGGCGATGCGCAGGGCCTCGGCGAGGTCCTTCACCCGCAGGCTGGCGGACCCGCCGCCGTGGCGGCAGGTCCCGGCCGGGCCTTGCCGGTGCCCCGGCTCACCGGCACATCCGGCGAGGGCGTCGAGCGCCCGGAACTGGTGCGGGGTCAGTCCGAAGGGGGCCAGCTGCTCGGCCCACCGGCGGCGCAGCCGGCGGAAGACGGCGTGCAGCAGGTCCCCCAGGCGGGCCGGATCCGGAGCGTCGTTGGGCATGGCGTCATCCTATCCCCATTGCGGGTTACCTCATAGAGAGGTAACCTCCTTGATAGTTCCCGAGGAGGATCCCATGGCGACGACCCAGCACCCCGCGCGCGTCCGCACCCCGGCGCACGACGGCGGAGGCACCCCGGCCGACAGCCCGGGCGTCCTGCCCGGCGCCGGCCCCGGAGGCGGCGGGGGCGGAGGTCGGCCTGCGCGCCGGAACCCCGCGGACCGGACGCAGCTCGCCCGGCACCCCGTCAGCCCGCGCCGGATCGCGGCGCTGTTCGCCCCGCACCGGAGCACGATCGCGCTCGTCGTCGTGCTCATCACCGCGTCCTCGGTCGTCAACCTCGCCCAGCCGTTCCTGGTCCGCGGCGTGATCGACGACGCCCTGCCGGGCGGCGACACCCGCCTGCTGGTGCTGCTCACCGCCTCGATGGTCGGGGTCGCGGCGCTCACCTCCGTGATCGGCGTGGTCCAGACCTGGATGGCCACCGCCATGGGCCAGCAGGTGATGCACGCGCTGCGCGTGCAGCTCTTCACCCACCTGCAGGCCCAGTCGCTGGGGTTCTTCACCCGGACCCGGGGCGGGGAGGTGCAGTCGCGGCTCACGCACGACATCGCGGGGATGCAGTCCGTGGTCACCAGCTCCGCCACGGGCGTGGCGTCCAACCTCACCACCGCCGTGGCGACGGCCGTGGCCATGGTGGCGCTGTCCCCGGCGATGAGCCTCGTCTCCCTGGTGGTGCTGCCGCCGGCGATCTGGCTCTCCCGCCGCGTGGCCCTGATCCGCCGGGACGTCACCGACGAGCGCCAGCGGGAGCTCGCCGCGCTCCACACCCAGGTGGAGGAGGGGCTGTCCGTCTCGGGGGTCCGCCTGGCCAAGACCCTGGGCACCACCGCGCGGGACGCGGAGCGCTTCACCGAGCGCTCCGACCGGCTCGTGGGCCTGGAGCTGCGCAGCCAGCTGGCCGGGCGCTGGCGGATGGCCACCATGCAGATCGTCTTCGCCGCCATCCCCGCCGTGATCTACCTGGCCGCCGGCTTCCCGGCCACCAGCGGCGGCATGACCATCGGCACCCTCGTGGCGTTCACCGCCCTGCAGGGGACCATCTTCCGGCCCGTCATGGGCCTGCTGAACATCGGCGTGCAGTGGGTGTCCGCGCTGGCCTTCTTCAGCAGGATCTTCGAGTACCTCGACCTCGAGCCGCAGATCGTCCCGCCCGCCGCGCCCGTCCGGCTGGACCCGGCCGCCGTGCGCGGCGAGGTCCGGTTCGAGGGCGTGCGCCACGCCTACGACGACGGGGCCGACGTCCTGCACGAGCTCGACCTGGTGCTGCCGGCGGGCACCACCACGGCGGTGGTCGGACCCACCGGCTCGGGCAAGAGCACCCTCGGCTCCCTGCTGCCGCGGCTCAACGACGTCGCCCGCGGCAGGGTGACGATCGACGGCGTCGACGTGCGGGAGATCGATCCGGCGGACCTCGCCCGGATCGTGGGCGTCGTCTCTCAGGAGACCTACCTGGTGCACGCCACGGTGCGCGCGAACCTGCTGCTGGCCGATCCGGACGCCTCCGACGCCGAGCTGTGGGCCGCCCTGGGCGCCGCGCGCGTCGCCGACACCGTCGCCGGGCTGCCGGATGGGCTGGACACCGTGGTCGGCGCGCGCGGCCACCGCTTCTCCGGCGGGGAGCAGCAGCGCCTGGCCATCGCCCGGACCGTGCTGCGCAACCCGCCCGTGCTGGTCCTCGACGAGGCCACCAGCGCGCTGGACAACACCACCGAGGCGCAGGTCCAGGAGGCCCTCGACCGGCTGGCCGCCGGCCGCACGACCCTGACCATCGCGCACCGGCTCTCCACGGTCGAGAACGCCGACCAGGTCGTGGTGCTCGAGGGCGGACGCATCGTCGAGCGGGGCGCGCCGCGGGAGCTGCGCGCGGCCGGCGGCCCGTTCGCCCGGCTGGCCGCCCGGACCGGCCC
>NZ_PDDL01000107.1:0-11559 GCF_020833785.1 Kocuria sp. CCUG 69068 | reverse complement strand
TTCGAGCTCGAGGTCCTCGACGACGGCTCGCCCCGCCGCGGCACCGCCGGCACCGGGTTCGGCCTCCAGGGGCTGCGCGAGCGCGTCCGCCTGCACGGCGGCGAGGCGGAGATCGGGCCGCGCTCCGGCCGGCCCGGCTGGCGGGTCCGCACCCGCTGCCCCCTGCCCCCCGGCGGCACCGGGGAGGACGCCCCGGACGCGGCCGCCGGCGCCGCCTCCGGCGCCCCGGACGGGATTCTGCGAGGATCGGAGGCATGATCCGTGTCCTGCTCGCCGACGACCACGCCCTCGTGCGCTCCGGCTTCGCCATGGTCCTGTCCGTGGAGGACGACATCGAGGTCGTGGCCCAGGCCTCCGACGGCGCGCAGGCCGTCGCCGCCGCCCGCGACGGGGCCGTGGACGTGGCGCTGCTCGACGTGCAGATGCCGGTCATGGACGGCATCGAGGCCACCCGCCGGATCGTCGGGACCGGGTGCGCGAAGGTCGTGATCGTCACCACGTTCGACCGCGAGGACTACCTCTTCGACGCGCTCGCCGCCGGGGCCAGCGGGTTCCTGCTGAAGAACGCCGACCCGGACGACCTCGTGGAGGCCGTGCGCGCCGTGGCCGGCGGCCACGCGCTGCTCGCCCCCGAGGCCACGCTGCGCGTCATCCGGGCCCTGACCGCGGACGCCCCGGCACCCGCCCCCGAGGCCGCTCCCGCGCCGGCCGACCCCCTGCCGTCCGACCCCGCCCGGCGCCGGGTCGTCGAGTCCCTCACCGAGCGGGAGCACGAGGTGCTGCTGCTGGTCTCGGACGGGCTGTCCAACGCGGAGATCGCCCAGCGGCTGTTCCTCGGGCCCGCCACCGTCAAGACGCACGTGTCCAACATCCTCGCCAAGACGGGCTCCCGGGACCGGGTGCAGGCCGTCGTCTTCGCCCACCGGGCAGGCCTCGTCGACTGAGCGGGCTCCGCCCCGGGACGGAGGCCGCCGGCCGCGACCCGCTCCCCGGGGCACCCGCACTCCGCCCGGGTGGGGATCCGCCGGGGCCCCCGCGTTCGTAGGCTGACCACGAGCCGCCCGGCACCCACCGGGAGGACGCACCCCGAGAGGACCCGGGCCCATGAGCACCAGCACCACCCCCGCCGCGACCACGACCCGCTTCCGGAGCCGCCCCGAGGGGCACGTCCTGGAGGCGCGCGGCCTGAGCCGGTCCTTCGGGGGCCGCACCGTGGTCGAGGACGTCTCCTTCCGGGTCGAGCCCGGCCGGATGACCGGCTTCGTCGGCGCCAACGGCGCGGGCAAGACCACGACCATGCGGATGCTGATGGGCGTGCTGCGCGTCTCCGCCGGCGAGGTCCTGTGGGACGGCCGTCCCGCCACCGCGGCGGACCGGGCCCGCTTCGGGTACATGCCCGAGGAGCGGGGGCTCTACCCCAAGCAGCCGGTGCTCGACCAGCTCGGCTACCTCGGCCGGCTCCACGGCATGGACCGCCGGGACGCCCTCGCGGAGGCCGGGCGGCTGCTGGAGCGCTTCGGCCTGGCCGAGCGCGGGAAGGACAGGCTGGAGTCCCTCTCCCTCGGCAACCAGCAGCGGGTGCAGGTCGCCGCCGCGCTCCTGCACGGGCCCGCCGCCCTGGTGCTGGACGAGCCGTTCTCCGGCCTGGACCCCGTGGCGGTGGACTCCATGGTCGAGCTGCTGCGCGAGCACACGGCCCAGGGCGTGCCCGTGCTCTTCTCGAGCCACCAGCTCGATCTCGTCGACCGGCTCTGCGACTCCCTGGTCGTCCTCTCCGGCGGCCGGGTCCTGGCCTCCGGCACGGCCGAGGACCTGCGCCGCACCGGTCCCCGCCGGCACCGGTTGCGCTGCGAGCAGGACGCCGGCTGGGTGCGGGACCTGCCGGGCGTGCGCGTCGTCGACGTCGACGGACCCGCCGCGGTGCTCGAGCTCGCGGACGCCGCCGCCCGCCGCCGCGTCCTCGAGACCGCTGTGCCCCGCGGGCTCCTGGAGTTCGCCGAGATCGTGCCCTCCCTGTCCGACGTCTACCGGGAGGTCACCCGATGAGCGCCCGCCCGCCCGCAGCCCGTCCCTGGTGGATCGTCACGTCCCGCGAGATCTCCGTCAAACTGCGGGACCGGTCCTTCCTGCTCTCCACGGTGGTCACGGTGCTCCTCGTGGCCGCCTCGATCGCCGCCTCCGCCCTGTTCGGAGGCCGGGCCGCCGACCACGTCCTGGCGACCGCGGCGCCCGACGCGGCGCCCGTCGCGGCGCGGGCCGCGCAGGAGCTGGCCGAGCGCGGCGAGGACACCCTCACCGTGCACTCCGCCCACTCCCCGGACGCGGCCCGCGAGGCGGTGGCCGACGGGACTGCCGACGCCGCCCTGCTGCGGGACCTCGACGGGTGGACGGTGGTCGGCCAGGACGACGTCGACCCCGCCCTCGCGCGGGTCCTCGAGGACGCGGTGGCCGCGGAGACGCTGGCGGCCGGCGCCCGGGCCGCCGGGACGACCGCCGAGGAGCTGACCGCGGGTGCCGAGGTGCGCACCGAGCTGCTGTCCGGCGGACAGGACCGCGGCCCCGCACGGCTCGTGGTGGGCTTCGTCTTCGCGTTCCTGTTCTACCTGGCCGCCATCCTCTTCGGCATGGCCATCGCCAACTCCGTGCTCGAGGAGAAGCAGAACCGGGTCGTGGAGATCCTGGCCACCGCCGTCCCCGTCCGGCAGCTGCTCTACGGCAAGGTGCTCGGCAACTCCCTGCTCGCGTTCGGCCAGATCGGGCTCTACGCCGCGGTCGGCCTCGTCGGCGTCAACGTCACGGGCGCCGCCGCGGACGTCGGCTGGATCCTCGCCGCGTCCGGCTGGTTCGTGGCCTTCTTCGTGGCGGGCTTCGCCGCGCAGGCCTCCGTCTGGGCGGTCCTCGGCTCCCTGGCCTCCCGCTCCGAGGACCTCCAGACGAGCACCGGGCCGATCATGACGGTGCTCATCGGAGCCCTCTTCGTGGGCCTCTACGCCGAGGGCGCGTGGCTCACGGCCGCGTCCTTCGTCCCGGTCGTCTCCTCGGTGGCGATGCCCATCCGGATGCTGGACGGCGGCGTGGCCTGGTGGCAGCCCGTGCTGTCCCTCGCGCTGGCCCTCACCGCGGCCTGGGTGCTGCTGCGCCTCGGGGAGCGGATCTACCAGCGCGCCGTGTTCCAGGGCGGACGCTCCCTCACGTGGCGGGAGGCCGCGCGCCTCGAGCAGTGAGCGGGCAGCGCGCCGCCGGACGCCGGACTTGACGGCGTCTGGCATACTGGACGGGTACTCGATGCGTGCGGTCCCTCTCGCCGCACGTTTCTCGTGTCCACAGAACCCCTGTGACCGGCCCGCCCCACGGGAGCGAGACCAGGGCGTTCACCTCATCCAAGAACCAGGAGAGTCCACACCAGTGGCTGTTAAGATCCGTCTCAAGCGCATGGGCAAGATGCGCGATCCCCGTTACCGCGTCGTCGTCGTCGACTCCCGCAAGAAGCGCGACGGCCGCGTCATCGAGGAGATCGGCAAGTACCACCCGACCGAGCACCCCTCCTACATCGAGGTCGTCTCGGACCGGGCCCAGTACTGGCTCGGCGTCGGCGCCCAGCCGTCCGAGGCCGTCGCCGCCATCCTGAAGGTGACCGGCGACTGGCAGCGGTTCAAGGGCGAGGAGGGCGCCGAGGGCACCCTCCGGACGCGCGAGCCCAAGGCCGAGTTCGTCGCCCCCGACAAGGGCTCCGTGATCGTCCCCGAGGCGATCACCCCCAAGGGCGAGAAGGCCGAGCCGGCCGCCCCCGGTGCCGAGTCCGACGACGCCCCCGCGGCTGACGCCGAGAAGGCCGAGTAGTCATGCTCGCCGACGCGTTGGAGCACCTGGTCCGCGGGATCGTGGACAGCCCCGATGACGTCGACGTCCGTGTCAAGAGCGGGCGCCGGTCGGAGACCCTCGAGGTCCGGGTGCACCCGGACGACCTCGGGCGGGTCATCGGCCGCCAGGGCCGCACGGCCAAGGCGCTGCGCACCGTCGTGGGCGCACTCGCCGAGGACGGCCCGGTCCGGATCGACGTCGTCGACACCGACCGCACCCGCTGAGGCGCGCACCGGGCGCCCCGGCGTCCGGTCCCGCCGCCCGCACGGTCCCCGCATCCGCACCGGATGCGGGGACCGTCGGCTTTTCCCCGCCACCGCACCCCTCCCCGCGGCCACCCGGCCGCCGACCCCCAGGAGATCCATGAAGGTCCAGGTCGCCCGCGTCGGCAAGCCCCACGGCATCCGGGGGGAGGTCACCGTGCAGCTGTTCACCGACGCCCCGGAGGAGCGCTTCGCCCCCGGCGCCCGGCTGCTGCTCGAGCCGTCCGTCCCCCTCGCCCCCGAGGGCGTGGTCACCGTGCGCGGGGCGCGCTGGAACAAGGCCGTGCTCGTGGTGGCCCTCGAGGAGGTCCCCGACCGCAACGGGGCCGAGACCCTGCGCGGAGCCCACCTCTACGCCGAGGCGCTGGAGGAGGACCCCGAGTCCGACGAGTGGTACGAGCACGAGCTGGTCGACCTCGAGGTGCGCACCGGCCCCGAGGACGGGTCGGGCCCGCGGATCGGCGTGGTCACCGGGCTGCGCACCCTGCCCGTCCAGGACCTGCTGGAGATCGAGCTCGACGAGGGGCGGCGCGAGGCCGTGCTCCCCTTCGTCGAGGAGATCGTCCCGGTCGTCGACCCCGAGGGGGGCTTCGTCGTGGTGACCCCTCCGCCGGGGCTGCTCGAGCTCGGCCTCGACGACGGGAAGCCCGACGAGGGGAACGACGACGACGGGAACGGCGACGCCGTGAACCCCGGCGGTGGGAACCCCGGCACCGGGGACCCCGCGGACGAGGCGACGGAGGGCGGGCGCTGATGCGCATCGACGTCGTCAGCATCTTCCCCGAGTACCTCTCCGCCCTGGACCTCTCCCTGATCGGCAAGGCCCGGCAGCAGGGCCTCCTCGAGCTGACCGTGACGGACCTGCGCGAGTTCACGACCGACCGGCACCGCACCGTGGACGACACCCCCTACGGCGGCGGGGCCGGCATGGTGATGAAGCCGGAGCCGTGGGCCGCGGCGCTCGGCGCCGTCCTCGGCGGCGGACCCGCGCCGGCGGGGGAGCGGCCGGTGCTGGTCGTGCCCTCCCCGGCCGGTGAGGTCTTCACTCAGGCCACCGCCCGCGAGCTGGCCCTGCGGGAGCACCTCGTCTTCGCGTGCGGGCGCTACGAGGGCATCGACGAGCGCGTGGTGGACTGGTCCCGCGAGCACTTCGAGGTCCGCCCCATGAGCCTCGGCGACTACGTCCTCAACGGCGGGGAGGTCGCCGTGCTCGCCATGGTCGAGGCCATCGGGCGCCTCGTGCCCGGCGTGGTCGGCAACCCTGAGTCCCTCGTGGAGGAGTCCCACGCCGACGGCCTGCTCGAGTACCCCGTCTACACCAAGCCCGCGCTGTGGCGGGACCGGCCGGTCCCCGAGGTCCTGCTCTCCGGCCACCACGGCCGGATCGTTCGCTGGCGGCGGGACCGCCAGCTGCAGCGCACCGCCGCCCGCCGCCCCGACCTCGTCGCGTCCCTCGACCCCGCCGGCCTGGACCGCGCGGACCGCGCCGTCCTGGCCGAGGCCGGGTGGGTCGTCTCGGGCGGACACGTGGTGCGCGCCGGGGACGGCGCCTCCGGGGAACCTGTGGCATAATGTTCAGCTGTGTGTCTGCTGGGCACGCCCCTGCCGCAGGGGGATGAGCGACCAACAGCCGGACACCCGGGACCCCGAACAGGGCTCCCGTCACCACGTCTTGCGGATCCCGCACCCGGACCGGGCACCGCCCCGCCACCACGGATCCGTGCCGACCCACGTGAGCGACCTGCGGCGTTCACCAGGAGAGTCACCATGAACATTCTCGACCAGCTCGACGCCAAGTCGCTGCGCAGCGACGTCCCCGACTTCCGTCCGGGCGACACCCTCAACGTGCACGTCAACATCGTCGAGGGCAGCCGCTCCCGCGTCCAGGTCTTCAAGGGCTTCGTCCTCGGCCGCCAGGGCGCCGGCGTGCACGAGACCTTCACCGTCCGCAAGGTCTCCTTCGGCGTGGGCGTGGAGCGCACCTTCCCGGTGCACTCCCCGGTCATCGAGAAGATCGAGGTCGTCACCCGCGGTGACGTCCGCCGCGCGAAGCTCTACTACATGCGCGACCGCCACGGCAAGGCCGCCCGCATCCGCGAGAAGCGCGACAACACCACGGCCAAGTCCTCGAAGTCCGGCAAGGCCGTCAAGTCCGGCAAGTCCGGCAAGTAGGACAGCGCGCGCTTCGGTGTCCACCGGAACCCGCGCACGGGACCCCCGCGCCACCGGGTCCCACGCCGTTCGGCGAGAACGCCAGCCCCGTGCTCGGGGCTGGCGTTCCGTCGTCCTCGCCCTCCTGGCGGCCGTGCTGGTCACGGGTCTGCTGCGCGCCTTCGTGCTGGACGTCTACTGGATCGGGTCGGACTCGATGCAGCCCACGGTCGAACCGGGGGACCGGGTGCTCGTGGGGAAGCTCGTCGACGAGGACGCTCTCGAACGGGGCGACCTCGTGGTCTTCGACGGGCGGGGCAGCTTCGCCCCGCTGCACAGCGACGACCCGTGGCCCGTGCAGGTCCTGCAGACCCTCGGCCGGTGGAGCGGGCTCACCGGCTCGGACAGCGTGTACCTCAAGCGAGTGATCGGCACCCCCGGGGACACCGTCGCCTGCTGCGGTCCCTCCGGCCGCCTCGAGGTCGACGGCGAGGAGATCGTCGAGGACTACGTCCTCGACGGGGACCGGCCCAGCGAGGTCGAGTTCACCGCGGTGGTCCCGGAGGGCAGGCTCTGGCTGATGGGCGACCACCGGTCGGTGTCGGTGGACTCGCGCAGCCTGCTCGGCGCGCCCGGTGGCGGACTGGTCCGAGCGGATAAGGTCATCGGAGAACCCATTGCTGTTCTTTGGCCCCGGGACCGGGCCGGGCAGCTCTGACGCGATCCGCACGGATCCGGATCCGGACGCCCACAGGCGTCCGCCCAGGAAGGACGAGAGCAGTGGCCGACAGGACCCAGCCCGCCGGCGACGGCGTGCCCCAGGAGAACCACGGCGTCCCCGGTGACGCCGCCGTTCCCGTCCCGGCGGCGCCCACCGCCGACGCGGAGCGCGCCACCGCACCCCTCGACGGCGCCGAGGACGGGCAGGACCAGGCGTCGTCGCGCCGCGCGGGCCGGCGCTCCTCCGACCGGCGCTCCCGCAAGAAGCGCCCCGACACCTTCTGGGGCTCGGCGCGGGAGATCCTCCTCGTGCTGGTCTGGGCCGTGCTCATCGCGTTCGTCGTGAAGACCCTGCTGGTGCGGGGGTTCTACATCCCCTCCGGCTCGATGGAGAACACCCTCCAGCTCAACGACCGCATCTTCGTCAACGTGCTCGAGCCCACCTTCGGCCCGCTCGAGCGCGGGGACATCGTGGTCTTCGAGGACGCCAAGGGCTGGCTGCCGGCCCAGCCCGACAGCGGGGGCGGGCCGACCGACGCCGTCTACGACGCCCTGGCCTTCGTCGGCGTGCTGCCCGATCGCACCGACCAGCACCTCATCAAGCGCGTCATCGGGGTCGGGGGCGACACCGTGGCGTGCTGCGACGCCTCGGGGCGGGTCACCGTCAACGGGGAGGCCCTCGAGGAGCAGGACGCGTACCTCTACCCCGGGTCCGCGCCCTCGGAGCTCGAGTTCGAGGTCGAGGTCCCCGAGAACCACTACTTCGTGCTGGGCGACCACCGGGACGCGTCCGCCGACGCCCGGGTGCACCTGGCCGAGATCGCGGACAACGGAGCGTTCATCAGCCACGACGACGTCGTCGGGACCGCGTTCGTCATCGCCTGGCCGCTGGACCGGTTCCAGCTGCTGCAGAACCCGGACGAGGTCTTCGCCGACGTCGCCGACCGGTCCGCCGGTGGCTCCTGAGCCCCGGCCGGGCCGGCGCTCGGCGCCGCCCCGGGGCGGGGCCCCGGGGCTCGTCGTCGAGCGGTCCCTGCAGGAGCCGGACGGGCGCCTCGTCGGCGGGATGGACGAGGTGGGCCGCGGGGCCCTCGCCGGACCCGTCACCGCCGGGCTGGTCGTCCTGCGACCCGGGACCGGGCGCGGGGTCCCCGGGCTGCGGGACAGCAAGCTGCTCACCCCTGCACGGCGAGAGGCGCTCGTCCCCCGCATCCTCGCCTGGTGCGCGGCCGCCGGCGTCGGCCACGCCTCGCCGCAGGAGATCGACGGACTCGGGTTGACGGCCGCGCTGCGCCTGGCCGGACACCGGGCGATCGCGGCCGCGGCGCGGCGGGGGACGCCGCCCGACGTCGTGCTCCTCGACGGCGCGCACGACTGGCTCTCGGAGCCCGGCGCCGGGACGCTCTTCGGCGACCCCCCGCCCGCGGCGGACGGCCTCCCGGTGCACGGGTGGGACGGACAGGTCGTGACCCGCGTCAAGGCAGACCTGACGTGCGCGTCCGTCGCCGCCGCCAGCGTGCTCGCGAAGGTCGAGCGGGACCGGGTCATGGGCGAGCTCTCCGCGGGCTGGCCGCAGTACGGTTGGGACAGCAACAAGGGCTACGGCGCCGTCCGGCACCGCCGCGCCCTCGAGGAGCACGGGACCACGCCGCACCACCGGCTCAGCTGGCGGCTCACGCAGGCGCCGCCCGCGGCCGCGCCGAGCACGATCGGAGACGGGACGACATGAGCGCCGAAGAACTCGAGAACTTCGAGACGGACCTCGAGCTGCAGCTGTACCGCGAGTACCGGGACGTCGCCGGGCTCTTCCAGTTCGTGGTGGAGACGGACCGCCGCTTCTACCTGGCCAACTCGGTCCGGGTCGAGCCGGTCGAGACGAAGAACGGGCTGTACTTCGACGTGGAGCTCAAGGACGCGTGGGTGTGGGACGTCTACCGCTCCGCCCGCTTCGTGAAGCACGTGCACGTCATGAGCTTCAAGGACGTCAACGTGGAGGAGCTCGCCCACGCGGACCCCTTCGCGGTGCCGGGCGCAGCCGGGCCCGTGCCGGAGGGGCCCGCGACCTCCTGATCCGCCCTGCACACGGCCCCTGGGGCCCCTCGGCGGGGGACCGGCGCGGCGCACGATGAGGGCACCCGACCGGCCGCCGCCGGGACGGCGCCGCCGAGCAGGGAGGTGTCCCGTGTCCGAGGGACTGGGCGCGCTCGGCGAGCTGCTGGCGGCCGCCCACCTCGAGGCGCGGGGGTACCGCGTCCTGGAGCGCAACTGGCGCGCACGGCCCTCCCGGGACGGACTGCGGGGGGAGGCCGACCTCGTCGCGGAGCACGAGGGCTGGGTGGTCGTCGTCGAGGTGAAGACCCGCTCGAGCCTGCGGTACGGGCATCCGTTCGAGTCCATTACGCGGCAGAAGATCGTCCGTCTGCACCGCCTGGCGGCCGCCTGGGCGCGGGCCCACGACCGCGACCCCCGGGTGGTCAGGGTCGATGCCGTTGCAATTACTTTCGCACACGGCGGATGGCCGGAGATCGAGGTCCTGCGGCAGATCCAATGAGACGCGGCGCGCCCGGGCCCGCGTGACATGCCTCGTGCGACGTGCCAATGTTGAACCGTCGATGACCGGGAGTAACGACGGAGGTGTGCTGTGGTCGCTGCGGGACCGCTCGCCGCTCCACGACGCGCTGCGGCTCTCGCGGCGGCTGTCGCGCTGACCGCCACCGGGTGCGGCGTGCTGAAGGCCCCGGAGCCCGACGCGATCGCGCAGCCGGGCACCGTGACCACCGCGCCCAGCGGTCTCAGCCCGGGCCCGTACGCCCTCACCACCGACGAGGGCGCGGTCATCACCTTCGACCTGCCCACCGTGCCGGCCCCCGACGACGACGTCGAGCAGCTGCGGCGGGACCTGAGCGTGGAGCCGGTGGTCTACGTGGAGCTGCACATCGACAACACCGAGGGCACCCGCACCGTCCAGATCGACGACCTCAAGGTGATCAGCCACGAGGGCGGGCAGTTCCCGTTCGAGCCGGTCGCCGAGGTCCTCTCGGACTGGGACCCCAACCGCTCCGGGGAGGGCGGCTTCTGGGGCGCCGACGGCTCCCCCCTCGACCCGCAGGAGGGCGCCCGGCTCGACGCCCGCACGCACGAGCTGATCGCCCAGTACACCGGCGCCGTGCCAGTCGGCGCCACGGGCCGGGAGCTCATGGTCGGCGACTTCGAGAAGCTGCCGAAGACCTTCGACGACATCGAGCTGTCCCCGTACCCCAACGACCGGTCACAGGACCCCGCCCCGGTCGGGCACGGGCCCGAGCAGCGCCAGTACCGGGCCGGGGTGCCGAAGCCGGCGCCCCGGGAGCGGATCGAGGCGGAACCGGCGCCGGCACCGGCGGCACCCGAACCCGCCCGTCCCGCCGCGCAGCCGCCTCGCGTGCCTGCCGCGCCGGTGCCGGCCGAACCCGCACCGGCCCCCGAGCCCGAGCCCGAGCCGGCGGCGCCGCAGCCGCCGGTGGAACCGGCGAACCCCCAGCATCCGGTGGACCCGGTGATCCCTCCCGTCGTCCCTCCCGCGGAGCCGACGCCGGAGCCCACGCCGACGCCCGTTCCCCCGGTCGCGCCACCGCCGGAGGAGACCATGCCTCCCGCCGAGAACCCCGCCAGGGGCGAGGTCGCCACCCCCGGGGCCACCGCCGGCGCCTCGGCCTCGCCCTCGCCGAGCACCTCCAGGCGCTGGAACTGGCCCCCGCGCCCGGAGTCCACGCCGACGCCCGCGCCGTCGGCCTCGACCACCACTCCGTCGCCCGCTCCGTCCCCCACGGCGACACCCACCCCCACGGCCTCCACGGGCGCTCCGTCACCGGCCGCGACGCCCGGGCCGTCACCCTCGCTCCCCAGCGGGGCCGAACTGGTCTGAGCCGGCGGACTTCTCCACCGTCGGGCGGGCGACACCGCCGCGCTCCGCCGGCACGGCACAGTCTGGGAACGAGGAGGTTCCCATGCACCGTCGTCGTCCCCTTCCGTTCCCCGTCCCCGGGCGCCGCCCCCGGGACCCCGTCGCGCCCGCCACCGGGGTGCGCTGATGGGCTTCGCACGCACCTGGGCGGTGGCCCTGGTCGGGCTCGACGGGTCGATGGTGGAGGTCGAGGCGGACATCGGGCAGACCCTGCCCGCCTTCTCCATCGTGGGGCTGCCGGACGCCGCGCTCAACGAGGCGAGGGAACGGCTGCGGGCGGCGGCGCGCAACAGCGGGATGCCCCTGAGCCCGCGCAAGCTCACGGTCAACCTGACCCCCGCGACGCTGCCCAAGCGGGGATCCCTCTTCGACCTCGCCATCGTGATGAGCGCCCTGCAGGCCGCCGGTGACGTGCCCGCAACCGGACGGACCGTCTTCCTGGCCGAACTGGGCCTGGACGGGGCGCTGCGGCCGGTGCGCGGCATCCTGCCGGCGGTCATGGCCGCCGTGCGCGCCGGGCACGAGCGGATCGTCGTCCCGGCGGCCAACGCGGCGGAGGCGGGGCTGGTCCCCGGCGCACGGGTGGAGGGCTTCCGCTGCCTCGCCGACGTGCTCGCCGGC
>NZ_PDDL01000106.1:0-11857 GCF_020833785.1 Kocuria sp. CCUG 69068 | reverse complement strand
CCGCGCCGGCACCCGCGCGCTGGAACGGCGCCGAGCCGGGCGGGGTGGCGGCGTGAGCGGCGTCGACGTCGCCACGTCGCCGGCCGGCACCGGCGCCGGGGGCACCCAGGACTGCGACACGTGCCTGAGCCCGGACTGCGACTTCCCCGCCGAGCTCTCCGCGCTCCCCCTCGTGGAGCTGCAGGTCCTGCACAGCCGGGTGGTCTGCCAGCTCGAGCACGAGTACCTGCTCAACACCGACGGCCCCCACCCCGTCACCCAGGACCGCCACGAGGAGCTCGTGGCGGAGCTCGAGGCCCGCCGGGACGCGGCCCCCGGGGCGTGAGCGGTTCTCAGGCGACGGACCGGGCCGCCCGGACGCGGGGCCGCCCGGCGGCGTACCGCTGGGCGAAGAGCACGACGATCAGGGCCACGTCCACCACGTCCCCGCCGTAGTACATGAGCTGCGCCCCCGTGCGGGCGTCCGACGCCCCGACCCCGTCCGGGGGGTGCCCGTACAGGTGCTTGGCGAGCGCCGAGTGGACCGCCACGAAGCCGACCAGGACCGCCGCCCGCACGCGGAAGGAGCCCCGGTGCGGGTCCGGGTCCACCCCGACCACGGCGGCGGTGAAGACGCAGCCCGCGAGGAGGACATGGAGGTGCACCGCCGAGGAGCTGGGGCGGGCGTTCCCGAAGGTGCCCGTCGTGGCGTCCTCGGGCGACGCGGTGCGCGCGGACGTCCCCGGCACGCCCGCTCTCGTCGTGGCCACCCCGGGCGCCGAGCCGGTCGCGGAGGGCGGCTACGCGGCCGCCCTGCTGCTGGACGGCAACCGGATGCTGATGCGCCTCGCCCTGCGCGCCGCGGAGCAGACGCTGCGCCGGTGGTTCAACGCCGCCGCGCTGGTGCGCCGCGCCCGGGACGGCGGGATCGTGGTGGTCACCGCGGAGCACGAGGCCGCCGTGGGCGCGCTCGTGCGGTGGGACCCGGCCGGGTACGCCGAGCGCGAGCTGGTGGAGCGCCAGTCCCTGGGCCTGCCCCCGGCCGTGCGCTCGGCGGCCGTGACGGGCCCGGCCGCGGCGGTCGCGGCGTTCCTGGCCGACCTCGAGCTGCCGCCCGCCGTGCGGGTCATCGGGCCCGCCCCCCTGGAGGACCACGAGCCCGGGCCTGAGGGGGAGCCGGCCCCGCACCGGGCGCTGCTGTTCTTCGGCTACGGCGTGGCCGGGGAGGTCACCCGCCGGCTGCGGGCCGCCCGGTCGAAGGCCTCCGCGCTGCGCAAGCACGCCCCGGTGCACGTGCGCTGCGACGTCACCGACCTGCTCTGAGGACCGCGCCGGCCCAGGCGCACCCGTGGTCGGCGCAGCGGCGGGTGCGCCCGGGTGTTGGCGCACGGGCCGCGGTGTGGTTGGTTGGTGTCCTGGGGCCGCGCCGCGGCCGGGAGTCGGAGGCCACCGTGGGCGAAGAGGTCAGTTCCCGCAGCTACACGCGCGAGCAGCGCCAGCGCTACCGGGAGAAGGTCCGTGCGGACCTCGACGTGTTCGAGCAGATGCTCGCCCGCGCCTCGTTCGAGTTCGACCGGCCCATGACGGGGCTGGAGATCGAGCTCAACCTCGTCGACGGGAGCTTCGACCCGCACTTCCACAACGACGAGGTGCTCGCCGCGATCGCCGACCCCGGGTACCAGACCGAGCTGGCGCGGTACAACATCGAGCTCAACGTGCCTCCCCGCCCGCTGCCCGGACGGGCCGCCCTCGAGCTCGAGGAGGACCTGCGCGCCTCGCTCAACGCCGCGGACGCCGCGGCCCGCGGGGTCGGCTCACGGATCGTGACGATCGGCATCCTGCCCACCCTGCGCCCCGAGCACTACGAGCAGGAGTGGATCAGCGACAACAACCGCTACACGGCGCTCAACGACTCCATCTTCGTGGCGCGCGGGGAGGACATCCGCCTCGAGATCGAGGGGCCCACCGGCGAGCGGGTCGACACCTGGTGCGACTCGATCGCCCCCGAGTCGGCGTGCACCAGCGTCCAGCTGCACCTGCAGGTCGCCCCCGCCCAGTTCGCGGCGCACTGGAACGCCGCCCAGGCGCTGTCCGCCCCGCAGATCGCCCTCGGCGCGAACAGCCCGTTCTTCTACGGCCGGCGGCTGCACGCCGAGACCCGGATCGCGCTCTTCACCCAGGCCACGGACACCCGCCCGGTGGAGCTGAAGAACCAGGGGGTGCGTCCCCGGGTGTTCTTCGGCGAGCGGTGGATCACCTCGATCTTCGACCTGTTCGAGGAGAACGTCCGCTGGTTCCCGGCGCTGCTGGCCGAGAGCTCCGAGGAGGACCCGGCCGCGAAGCTGCGGGCCGGGATCGCCCCGGACCTCTCGGAGCTGCGGCTGCACAACGGGACGGTCTACCGCTGGAACCGGCCGATCTACGACGTCGTGGGCGGCCGGCCGCACCTGCGGGTGGAGAACCGGGTGCTGCCCGCGGGCCCGACGATCACCGACGTGATGGCCAACGCCGCGTTCTACTACGGGGCCGCGCGCGTGCTGGCCCGGCAGGAGCGGCCGGTGTGGACCCGGATGAGCTTCCCGGCCTGCGCCGAGAACTTCACCCGCGCCGCCCGGGACGGCATCGACGCCCGGCTGTACTGGCCCGGCTACGGGGAGGTCAGCGCCGACGAGCTCGTCCTGCGCCACCTCCTCCCGCTGGCCCACCAGGGCCTCGAGGAGTGGGGGGTGGCTCCGGAGGTGCGCGAGCGCTACCTGGGGATCATCGAGGGCCGGTGCGTCTCGGGGGTCAACGGCGCGGTGTGGCAGACCCGGGCGGTCGAACACTTCGAGCGCCACGGCGCGGACCGGCCCACCGCCCTGCGCCGGATGCTGGAGGCCTACGCCGAGCACATGGACGAGAACGAGCCGGTGCACACCTGGTCGGTGCCCTAGGGGCCACGCGGGCGCCGCGGGCGGGCCCCTGCGCCGGTGCGGGGCTCAGGTGCCGATGGGCTCCACGTCCTCGGCCCGCGCAGGGACCGGTGGCGGGACCGCATCGGCCGCGGCGGGCTGCGGGGGCGTCAGGACCGAGGCGTAGGCGTGCTCCGTGGAGTACCGCAGGAATGACAGGTGGGCCTCGTAGCGGTCCAGGACGTCGTTGATCAGCTGCTGCTGGGTCAGTCCCATCAGGTCGTAGCCCTCGCTGCCGGTCTGGGTGAACACCTCGAGCCGGTAGTAGACGTCCGTCTCCCGGGACATGCTGCGGGCCCCGATCATCGGCACCGGCGCCCGGACGGCCGCCACCTGGTAGTGGAAGTCCCGGTGGTCGGCCATGTTCACGACGAGCGCGTGCTCGTCGATGCCGGTCCCGGTGTTCGGGGTCGTGCGCAGCTCCGCCTGGTGGCCCAGGTCGCGGAACTCGTCGGCGACGTCCTGGAGCGCGGGTCGCACGACGCGCCCGACGAACTGGGCGACGGCCTTCTGCGAGGGATAGGACCGCAGGCGGGCCAGGCGCTGCCGCCACGTCTTCTCGGGGACCAGGCCGCCGTGGACCGCGTCGAAGCGCCGGCGCAGGGTCCGGCCCTCGCGCTCGGCCCGCTCCATCCGCAGCACCTTCGAGAAGGAGGCCATCACGAGGAAGGCGATGACCGTCACCGGCAGCGCGAAGATCAGCGTGGCGTGCTCCATGGTGGTGACGCCCCCGGCCACGAGCATGGCGATGGTGAGCACCGCGGTCAGCAGCGCCCAGAAGATCCGCAGCCACTTCGCCCCGTCCTGCGCCGGGTCGGGGATGGTCGAGGAGAAGTTCGACATCACCATCGCACCCGAGTTGGCGCTCGTCAGATAGAACAGCAGCCCGGACAGGGTCGCCAGCCCGATCAGGAACGCCGCGCCGGGGAACATCTCGAGCAGTGCGTACCAGCCCTGCTCCGGGCTCTCCACGGCCAGCCGGGCGAACTCGGTGTTGCCGCTGAGCACCTCGTGCATGGCGGAGTTGCCGAAGACGGTCACGATGAAGAAGTCGCAGAGCACGGGTGCGGTGATGGCCGCGACGACGAACTCCCGCAGCGTCCTGCCCCGTGAGATGCGGGCGAGGAACAGTCCGACGAACGGTCCCCACGCCAGCCAGAAGGCCCAGAAGAACAGGGTCCAGCCGCCCATCCACTCCGAGCCGCCCTCCACGTAGGCGAAGGTCTGCACCGTGCGCTCGGGCAGGGTGAAGACGAAGCGGCCGATGTTCTCGACCATGGCGTTGAGCAGGAAGGCGGTCTCGCCGGTGACGAGGATGTAGAGCATCATCGCGCCCGCGCTCCAGAGGTTGAGCTCGGAGATGACCCGGATGCCCCGGTCCACCCCGGAGGTGCAGGCCGCGACCGTCATGACGACGGCCACCAGCACGAGGGCGATCTGCAGCGCCAGGCCTTCCGGTAGCCCGAAGAGCCAGGCAAAACCGACGTTCAGGAGCACGACCCCGATGCCCATCGAGGTCGCCACGCCGAACACGGTGCCCACCAGGGCAAAGACGTCGATGACATCGCCGGTGGTCCCGCGGACGCGCCGGCCGAGCAGCGGGTACAGGGCGGCCCGGATGGAGAGCGGCATGCCCCAGCGGTAGGCGAAGTAGCCCATGGCCATGCCCAGCAGGGCGTACATCGACCACCCGGCCACGCCGTAGTGGAACATCGTCCAGACCACGGCGTCCTGGGCGGCCTCGGCGGAGCGGGGGTCGGCCGCGGGGGGAGCGACGAACTGGGTGATCGGTCCGGTCACCGAGTAGAAGAGCATGTCGATGCCCACGCCGGCGGCGAAGAGCATCGCGACCCAGGTGAAGAGCCCGTACTGCGGGCGGGAGTGGTCCGGGCCCAGCCGGACGCTGCCCTCCTTGGAGAAGGCGACCCAGAGGACGAAGAGGATCACCAGGGTCACCGTGAGGACGTAGAACCAGCCGAGATTGGTCGCGATCCAGCCGACGACGTCCCGCATGGCGCTCGCGGCGTGGTGCGGGGCGGCCATCGCCCAGACCGAGAACGCGAGGACGACCAGGGAGGACGTGACGAAGACCCGCCAGTTGACGCGGGGCTCGCGGTCCTCGGCGAGCTCGGCCGGGCCCTTGCTCAGCTCGGTGCTGGAGATCGGGGGGAGCTCCTCGTGGGGAAGGCGTGAACGGCGGCGCACGGCCGCGCCGACCCGGTCCCGCTCGACCATCGCCCTCGACGGCTCGGGCTCCGGCCGCTGGTCGTCGTCTGCTTCCGTCACTCGATCGGTCCTTTCCTCGGGTGGGGCTGTCCGGGTGGCGCGGCGCGGTGCGCCGGCGACCGGGCGAGGACCTCTCGGAGACGACGCACCGGCCTGCTGCGCTCCTTGCCGCTGGTGGCCGTGCTCGTGCGGCGGCGGTGGCAGGCCCCCGGGTTCCGGGTCCGCCGGCTGCGGAGGGTGCCCGGTCCGGCGTGGTGCCGTGGCCGGCAACGGTGCGGGCCGTGGCGCCGTCGTCGTGCCGGGTCGCCGCGGGAGGTGCGCTCAGAGGCCACGGGGCGCTTCCCGTCCGCCGGGGCCGCCCGGGGTCGGTCGGGGCGGCGCGCCGGAGCACGGCGAGGGGAGCGGGCCCGGGAGGTCCTCCGGGTCGGCATGGGGCGTGCCCCCAGGATGCCCGCCGAGGTCCCCGCGCGTCCAACGATCAGAGGCGATCGACATCATCGGCAACCGCGATGGAACGACGGCGGGCCCCTGGATCCGCGCGGCGGCCCGGAAGGGTCAGGCGGGAGCGGGGTGCTGCAGGCTGTGGTCCCAGAACCGTTGGGCGACCTGGGAGATCCGGCCCCGGCGGTGGACCAGGACCGTGCTCCACTCCAGGCGGGGACCGGTGTAGTCCACGATCCGCACGTCCGATCGGCCGGTCACGACGAAGCGGGGAACCATGGCGATGCCGCTGCCGGAGGCCACGAAGTCCGGCACGGCCGTCAGGTCCGAGAGCTCCACCGCCCGCCGGCGGACCAGTCCCGCGGCGGAGAAGGCGCTGTCGACGATGTGCCGCACGGCCTGGCCCGCCGCCGTGTCGATCCAGGGGTGCTCGCTCAGCTCGGCCAGGGTGGGCGGGGAGGCGGCGTCCGCGGCCAGGGGGTGCCCGGAGGGCGTGATGAGCACGAGCGCGCCCGAGGCCAGCGGGGCGGTCACCAGGTCGTGCACCACGGCACGGGCGGGCAGGGACACCACGGCGAGGTCCAGCTCGTGGGCCCGCAGCCGCGTCAGCAGCCCCTCGGAGCCGGCCGGATCGGTTCTCAGCGAGACCTGAACGTGCGGGTGCTCGGCGGAGAACCCGGCCAGCATCCCCGGCAGGTCCAGATGGCTGATGGGGTTGATCGTGCCGATCCGCAAGGAGCCGCGCCGGCCGCCGTCGGCCTCGAGCACGTGCTGGCGCAGGTCCTGTCCGAGGTGCAGCCAGGCCGGCGCCTCCTCGGCGAGCACCAGCCCGGCCATGGTCAGCCGGGCGGTGCGGCGGGACCGGTCGAACAGCCGGACGCCGAGATCCTGCTCCAGGGCCCGGACCCTGGTGCTGACGCTCGACTGCACCGTGCCCAGCTCGTCGGCCGCACCGGCGAAGGTGCCGGTCCCCACCACCGCGAGGAAGGCCTCCAGCTGTCTCGTCTCCACCGGTCCAGCGTAGCCGCGTGACGGAGGACCCGCGGGGGCTCGTGGACTCCGTTAGGACGGTCCGGTCAGGGGGAGCGGTGCCGGGAGCGGGACTCGTGGACGCCGCGGGCGACCGCCAGCAGCTCGCGCGCGGAGTCATCCCACGAGTAGGCCCGGGCCCGCTCGAGCCCGGCCAGCACCCGGGCGCGGGCCCGGTCCGGGTCCTCGAGGGCGCGCACGGCGGCGGCGAACCCGGCGTCGTCGTCGGGCGCGGCGTAGCCGGCGGCGTGCCCGGCGACCTCCCGGAAGATCGGCAGGTCGCTGCACACCACGGGCGTGCCCGCCGCGAGCGCCTCCACGAGCGGCAGCCCGTAGCCCTCGGCCCGGGACGCGTGCACCAGGGCGGCCGCTTCGGCGAGCAGGGCGGCGTACTCGGTCTCGTCCACCCCGTCGTGGAAGACGACCCGCGCCCCGTCCGGGACGAGGGCCTCCAGCTGGGCGCGGCGGGCCGGGGAGATCCGGGAGAGCAGGTGCAGCTCGTGGTCCGGGAGCCGGCCGGCCGCGCGCAGCAGGGTCTCCACGTTCTTGTACGGCAGGAAGGAGCCCATGTAGAGCAGCTTCCGGCCGCGCCGGGGCAGCCGTGCCAGGGCCTGCCCGGTGGGGAGCACGGACCCGGGCTGGGGGGCGTTGGGCACCACGTGCACGGGGCGGCGGGTGAGCCGGTGGGCGGCGATGAGCTCGCGGGTGGTGTCCGAGACGGTCACCACGGCGTCGGCGCGGTCCAGCAGGACCCGCTGGGGCCACCAGGCCCGGTGGTAGAGCCGCCAGCCCGCGCGCACGGCGGCGGGCAGGTCCCCGGGCGGCTGGGGGTGGTCGTAGTAGATGAGGTCGTGCAGGGTGAGGATCAGCCCGTGCCGGCGGCCCGCGGAGCCCATGGTCTGCATGGGGGAGAACACGACGTCGGGCGCGTACCGGTTGAGCACCAGCGCCGTGGCGGCCTCGGCGGCCGACACGGGGGAGGGCCCGGTGACGTGGGGGAGCCCCGGCAGCAGGGCGAGCTGGCGGGGGTCGCTGACGAGCAGGGCCACGTCCAGCCCTGGGGTCGCGCCGGCGAGACCGGCCACGGCCTCGGCCAGGCTCGCCCCGTAGCGGCTGATCCCGTCGTGGCGGTCGAGACGGGTGTAGCGGGCGTCCAGGAGCAGTCTCACCGGCGGCGTCCTGCCTGCTGGTCCCGGCGGGCCCGGTGCCCGCGGCGCACGATGCGCTGCAGACCGGTGAACGGGGCGGTGTCGGGGGCGGGGGCGTCGACGGGGGGCGCCTGCGCGTGCAGCGCGGGCGGCCCGCCGTCCGGTCCGGGGGGCGGGCCGGGGACCGGCTCGGGGGCGGGGGAGGAGAGGAAGTCGTGGACGAGCTCGGCGGTGCGCCCGGGGGCCTCGTAGTGGATGAGGTGGCCCACGCCGTCGAGGACCTCGAGGCGGTGCCGGGGGATCCAGGAGGCCATGGTCCGCTGCGCGGCGAGCGAGCCCAGCTCGTCCTGGGCGCCCACGACCAGCAGGGTCGGCATGCTCAGCTGCATCGCGACCTCCGCGACGGTGTGCGAGACGGAGGCCTCGTAGGCCTCCAGCAGCACGTCCCGGTCCGCGAAGGACGAGAAGTAGGCGCGGTGCTGGTGGCGCACGTAGCCGCGCACCCGGGGGTCCTGCGACTTGGTCATCACCCCGCTCATCGCGTCCGTGACGAGCCAGCTGGAGAGCAGCCGCCGGCCCAGCCGCCGGGGCAGAGCCCGGCCCAGCCGGTAGTAGCCCACCGTCAGGCGGCTCAGCAGCGCCTGCTCGCCCTCCAGCGCGGGTTCGCAGATCGGGTTGACGAGCACCAGCCGCTCGACCATCGCCGGGTGCGCGGCGGCGAAGTGCGCGGCGACCACCGAGCCGAAGGAGTGGCCCAGCACGGCGACCCCGTGCGGGGCGCCGTCGTGCACCGCGCCGTCGGTGAGGGTCTCCACGAAGCCGCGCAGGAACTCCGCGTACCCGGCGATGTCGTGGGGCCGGTCGGGGAAGGGCTCGGAGCGGCCGAAGCCGGGCAGATCGGGGACGACCACGTGGTAGCGCTCGCGGAGCCGGTCGGCGACCAGCTGCAGGCCGTGGTGGTCGCCGCGGAAGCCGTGGACCAGCACGAGCAGCGGCTTGGGGGCCCGGTCGACGTCGTAGAACCAGTAGCGCACCTTGTGCCCGTCCAGGACCATGCTGCGCCGCTCGGCCCAGGGGTTCTGCACCGCGCTGCCCGGAACGTCGGCGTCGCGGCCCGTGCCGGTGGGCCCGCCGCCGTCCGCCGCGCCGTGCCGTGCGCCGGCCGCTGCCGCCATGGTTCCTCCCTGCGGGCCCGGCAGGCGCCCGGTGCGTCCCGGCCCGCTGTCGATGCTAGCCCCTGCGGGCCGGGGGGCCGGGCGGCGCTGGGCTAGGATGGGACGGATTCCACCACCGTCGGCGCACCGCCGGGCATCCGTGATGCCCGGGTGCCGCACACGCGACCGCGCGCCGCCCGTTCCGGGGCCGGCGGCGGTCCACGACCGCGAAGGCGAGGACCGTGACCGAACAGCAGCACACGACCGAGACCACCGGGTACGACTTCCGTGCCATCGAGGCGGCGTGGCCGTCGTTCTGGGCGGAGCAGCAGGTCTACGCGCCCGTCGACGACGGCTCGCGGGAGCGCCGCTACGTCCTGGACATGTTCCCCTACCCCTCGGGCGACCTGCACATGGGGCACGCGGAGGCCTTCGCGATGGGGGACGTGGTGGCCCGGTACTGGCGCCAGCGCGGCTACGACGTGCTGCACCCGATCGGCTGGGACTCCTTCGGGCTGCCGGCGGAGAACGCGGCGATCAAGCGCGACGCCCACCCGGCGGAGTGGACCTACGCCAACATCGAGACGCAGAAGGCCTCCTTCCAGCGCTACGCGATCAGCGCGGACTGGTCCCGGGAGATCCACACCTCCGACCCCGAGTACTACCGGTGGACGCAGTGGCTGTTCCTGCAGTTCCACCGCAAGGGCCTGGCGTACCGGAAGAACTCGCCGGTCAACTGGTGCCCCAAGGACCAGACGGTGCTGGCCAACGAGCAGGTCGTCAACGGGGCGTGCGAGCGCTGCCACACCCCGGTGACGAAGAAGGCCCTGAACCAGTGGTACTTCAAGATCACCGACTACGCCGACCGGCTGCTCGACGACATGGCCGCGCTCGAGGGCCACTGGCCCGAGCGGGTGCTGGCCATGCAGCGCAACTGGATCGGGCGCTCCGAGGGAGCCCACGTGCGCTTCGCCATCGAGGGCGCCGGCGAGGGCGGCACGGACCGCGAGGTCACCGTGTTCACGACCCGCCCCGACACGCTCTACGGCGCCACGTTCTTCGTGGTCGCCGCGGACGCCGAGCTGGCCGGGCAGATCGTCGCCCCGGAGCACGCGGCGGAGCTGGCCGCCTACCGGGAGCAGGTCAAGGCGCTGTCCGACATCGAGCGCCAGGCCACCGACCGGCAGAAGACCGGGGTGTTCCTGGGCCGCCACGCCGTCAACCCGCTCAACGGCGAGAAGCTGCCCGTGTGGGCCGCGGACTACGTGCTGGCCGACTACGGCACGGGCGCGATCATGGCCGTGCCCGCCCACGACCAGCGCGACCTCGACTTCGCCCGCACCTTCGACCTGCCCGTGCGCGCGGTGCTCGACACCGGCGAGGAGGACCCCGCCGTCACCGGGACCGCCACCACGGGCGAGGGCACCCTGATCAACTCGGGCGAGCTCTCCGGGCTGGAGAAGACCGAGGCCATCGAGCGCGCCATCGGCCTGGTCGAGGCCGCCGGGACGGGCAACCGCCAGGTCAACTTCCGGCTGCGCGACTGGCTGCTGTCCCGCCAGCGCTTCTGGGGGGCGCCCATCCCGATCGTGCACTGCGGGGCCTGCGGCGAGGTGCCGGTGCCCGAGGAGCAGCTGCCGGTGCGGCTGCCCGACGACCTGCGCGGCGAGCAGCTCGCGCCCAAGGGCCGGTCCCCTCTCGCGGCGGCCGAGTCCTGGGTGCACGTGAACTGCCCCTCCTGCGACGGCCCCGCCCTGCGCGACACCGACACCATGGACACGTTCGTGGACTCCTCCTGGTACTACCTGCGCTTCGCCTCCCCGAACGACGAGACCGCGGCGTTCGACCTCGAGCAGACCCGCAAGTGGCTGCCCGTGGACCAGTACGTGGGCGGCGTGGAGCACGCGATCCTGCACCTGCTCTACTCCCGGTTCTTCACCAAGGTGCTCTTCGACCTGGGGCTCGTGGACTTCACCGAGCCGTTCAAGGCGCTGCTGAACCAGGGCCAGGTGCTCAACGGGGGCCGGGCGATGTCCAAGTCCCTGGGCAACGGCGTGGACCTGGGCGAGCAGCTCGACCGGTTCGGCGTGGACGCCGTGCGCCTGACCATGGTCTTCGCCTCCCCGCCGGAGGACGACGTGGACTGGGCCGACGTCTCCCCGCAGGGCTCCCAGAAGTTCCTGGCCCGGGCCTGGCGCCTGGCCCAGGACGTGACCGGCGACCCCGGGGCCGACCCGGCCGACGGGGACCTGACCGTGCGCCGGGCCACCCACCGGGCCGTCGAGGACGCCGCCCAGCTGCTCGACGCCGCGAAGTTCAACGTGGTGATCGCCAAGACCATGGAGCTGGTGAACGTGGTCCGCAAGGCCATCGACTCCGGCTGCGGGCCCGCCGACCCCGCCGTGCGCGAGGCCGTCGAGGCGGTCGCGGTCCTGCTGTCGCTGGTCGCCCCGTACACGGCCGAGGACATGTGGCACGCGCTGGGCCACGAGGGCTCCGTCGTCGTCGCCGGCTGGCCCGCGGTCGACCCGGAGCTGCTGGTGGACGACACCGTCACCGCCGTGGTGCAGATCAAGGGCAAGGTCCGGGACCGGCTCGAGGTGCCCGCCGACATCGGCGAGGACGCCCTGCGCGAGCTCGCCCTGGGCTCGGAGACGATCCGCCGCCAGCTGGGTGACGCCCAGATCCGCAAGGTGATCGTGCGCGCGCCCAAGCTCGTCAACATCGTGGCCTGAGCCGCCGCTCCCGCACGGGAGCACGACGACGCCCCGCCGCTCCCGGCCCCCGGCCCGAGCCCCCGCCCCGCACCCGGGGGCCGGTGCCCGGACCGGGGGCCGGGCCGGTGTTCAGGCCGGTGTCCGGGCTCCACAGTCCTGCTCCGGGCCCGCGCGCGTCCCCAGCGGGGCCCCGTTCGGCGCGTGGGACCGGC
>NZ_PDDL01000105.1:0-11893 GCF_020833785.1 Kocuria sp. CCUG 69068 | reverse complement strand
CGGCCGGCACGCCCCGGGCCCGCGGCGGCCGGGGCGGGCCTGCTCTCCGCGACCGGGCTGGCGCGGCGGCTGCTGCGCGGCACGTTCCTGGGGTGGACCGCCGGGCTCGTCCTCTTCGGCCTGGCCTTCGGCTCGCTGGCCGATTCGCTGGAGGACAGCATCGCGGACATCCCGTCGATCACCGACTGGCTCGTGATGGACCTCGACGCCCTCACCGAGTCCTTCGCCGCCGCGACGCTGTCCTACCTCGCGCTCGGGGTGGTCGCGTTCGCCGTCTCGGGCGTGCTGCGCCTGCGCTCCGAGGAGGAGTCCGGCCGCACGGCCCTGCTCCTCTCGACGGGCCTCGACCGGGTGCGCTGGGTGCTCGGCTGGCTCGCCGTGGTCGTGGTGGAGGCCCTCCTGGCCCTGCTGCTGGCCGGGGCCGCGCTGGGCGCCGGGGTCACCGCCACCACCGGGGACCTGCGCTGGACCGGCGAGCTCGCCCTGGCGGCCCTGGCCTACGCCCCGGCCGTGCTCGTGGTGGCGGGGGTCGCCGCCGCCCTGGTGGGACTCGTCCCGCGGTTCGCCGCGCTGAGCTGGGCCGTGGTCGCGTACGTGGTCTTCGTCTCGTGGTTCGGCCTGCTGCTCGACCTGCCGGAGGCGGCGATGAACCTCTCCCCCGTGCAGCTGACGCCGCTCGTGCCCTCCGAGGACTGGGAGGCCGCTCCGCTGCTGGGTCTCGCCGCGCTGGCGCTCGCCCTCCTGGCCGCGGCCGCCGCCGGGTTCCGCCGCCGGGACCTCGTGGCCTGAGCCGCGGGGCCGGCACCGACGCGGGGGCGCTCCCGGACGGCCGTCGCCTCCGACGGTCGTCCGGGAGCGCCCCCGCGGTACCCGCGGAACCGGGCGGTTCCGCGGCGGGCCGGTCGCCCGGCGGCGCTGATCAACCGGCGAAGAGCGTGAGAGCCTCCCGGTTGAAGGCCTCGAGGTCACCGGGGTTGCGGGAGGTGACGAGGCGTCCGTCGACGACGACCTCCTCGTCCACCCAGTCCGCCCCGGCGTTCTTCAGGTCCGTGGCCAGGGAGGTGTAGGACGTGAGCCGCTTGCCCTGCGCGAGCCCGGCCTCGATGAGGATCCACGGGGCGTGGCAGATGGCCGCGATCGGCTTGCCCGCGGCGTCGAACTCCTTGACCAGGCGCAGGGCGTCCTGGTCCGTGCGCACGGTGTCCGCGTTGAGGGTGCCCCCGGGCAGGACCAGCGCGTCGAAGTCCTCGGCCTTCGCCGCGGCGAGGGTGCCGTCGACGTCGTAGCTGCCGGCGCGGTCCCAGTCCCCCTGCATCGCCGTGATGGTGCCCTCCTCCGGGGACAGGAGCACGGGGGTGCCGCCGGCCTCCTGGACGGCCTTCCACGGCTCGGTGAGCTCGGGCTCCTCGACGCCGTTCGTGGCGATGAACGCGATCTTCTTGCCGGTGATGTCGGTGGTCATGACGTGTCTCCTCGGTCGGGGGATCTGGCGGTCAGGACTCCACTGTTGGCACGCGGGGCCCGGAAAGGGAAGTGCGGGACGGCCGGGTTCTCGCTGGGCGATACCGGCGCCCGGCCTCGATACCCCCGGGGGTAGTTGAATACCCCCTGGGGTATTTGCCATACTCGGAACGAACGCCGGGCGGAGCGCCCGGCACCCCTCCACGGCCTGACCACCCGCCCCGGCCGGCGGGAAGCAAAGGACACGCACCATGACCGTCACCCTCGTACTGACCCTCCTGCTGTCGGTGCTGATCGGGCTCTCGCTCGGTCTGCTCGGCGGCGGCGGATCCGTCCTCACCGTCCCGATCCTCACCTACGTCGCCGGGCTGGACCCCAAGGAGGCCATCGCGGCCTCCCTGTTCGTCGTCGGGGTGACGTCGGCCGTCAGCGCCGTCAACCACGCCCGCAACCGGCGCGTGAAGTGGCGCACCGGGCTCGTCTTCGGCGCGGCCGGCATGGCCGGGGCCTTCCTGGGCGGCCTGGCCGGCGGCTACATCCCCGGCACCGTGCTGATGGTCGCCTTCGCCCTGATGATGGTCGCGACCTCCCTGGCCATGATCCGCGGCCGCAAGAACAGCACCGCGACACCCCACGACGGTGAGCTGCCGGTCGGCAAGGTCGTCGCCGAGGGCCTGGTCGTGGGCCTGGTCACCGGCCTGGTGGGGGCCGGCGGCGGGTTCCTCGTCGTCCCGGCCCTGGCCCTGCTGGGCGGGCTGTCCATGCCCGTGGCCGTGGGCACCTCCCTGGTGGTCATCGCGATGAAGTCCTTCGCCGGGCTCGCCGGCTACCTCACCACGGTCTCCCTGGACTGGGCCCTGGTGGGTGCGGTGACCGTCGCCGCGGTCGCCGGCTCGTTCGCCGGGGCGCGGCTGGCCGGGCGCATCCCCGAGGCCGCACTGCGCAAGGGCTTCGGCATCTTCGTCCTGGTCATGGGCGTCTTCGTCCTGGTCCAGGAGCTGCCCGGCGCGGCCGGGATCGCCGTCGGGATCACTGCCGCTGTCGCGGCCCTGGCCGCCACGGTCTGCTGGTTCGCGGTCCCGAGGTGCCCGCTGCGCACGCCCCTCACGGCCTGACCCTCGCCCTCTTCTTCCCACCGTTTCCGCACAC
The DNA here is from genome assembly GCF_020833785.1 of Kocuria sp. CCUG 69068. Lineage (NCBI taxonomy): Bacteria > Bacillati > Actinomycetota > Actinomycetes > Micrococcales > Micrococcaceae > Kocuria > Kocuria sp. CCUG 69068. The sequence goes on along the minus strand of NZ_PDDL01000105.1, from coordinate 9,283 downwards.
CGTCCGCTACGACCGATTCCGAGATCACCGACCGAGAACCCCGACCAAGGAGGTCCCCATGGCCACCATCGACATCACCGAAGCCGACTTCGCCCCCACCATCGAGTCCAGCGACATCGTCCTCGTGGACTTCTGGGCGAGCTGGTGCGGCCCCTGCCGCATGTTCGCCCCGACCTACGAGGCCGCCTCCGCCAAGCACCCGGACGTCGTCTTCGCCAAGGTCGACACCGAGGCCGAGCAGCGGCTCTCCGCCGCCGCCGGCATCAGCTCCATCCCCACCCTGATGGCCTTCCGCGAGGGCGTGCTCGTGTTCTCCCAGCCCGGCGCCCTGCCCGCGACCGGGCTCGAGCAGGTCATCACCGCGGTCAAGGGCCTCGACATGGCCGAGGTCCACGCCGAGCTCGCCCGGCAGCGGGCCGGGCAGGAGGCCGGGCAGCAGGCCTGAGCCGCGGCGCGGGTCCCCGGCACGTCGCTTCCGCCGTGGCCCCGCCCCTGGAACACTCCCGTAACAACCCGCCGATACCGTCACCACGCCCCACGGCGCGCCGCGGGGCACCACCAAGGAGGAACGCACCATGGACGTCACCCTCATCGACACCCCCCAGCTCGGGGACCGCAGCTACCTCGTGCACGACGGGCAGGTGGCGCTGGTCATCGACGCCCAGCGCGACATCGACCGCCTCGAGGCCGCCGTGGAGCAGGCCGGGGTGAAGGTCACCCACGTGGCCGAGACGCACATCCACAACGACTACCTGACCGGCGGCTGCCTCTACGCCCGGAAGCACGGCGCGGCCTACCTCGTCAACGCCGCCGACGACGTCTCCTTCGAGCGCACCCCGATCGCCGACGGGGAGACCGTCCGGGTCGGCGAGCTCACCGTAAAGGCCGTGGCCACCCCCGGCCACACCCACCACCACCTGTCCTTCGTGGTGGAGCACGGCGAGGAGCAGGCCGTGTTCTCCGGCGGCAGCGTCCTCTACGGCTCCGTGGGCCGCACCGACCTGCTGGGCCGCGAGCACATGGTGGGCCTGACCCACGACCAGTACGCCTCCGCCCGCCGCCTCGCGGCCGAGGCGCAGGAGAAGGCCGCCCTGTACCCGACCCACGGGTTCGGCTCCTTCTGCTCCTCCGGCCCCGCCACCGGCGCGGACGAGTCCACCCTCGGCGAGCAGATCAGGACGAACCACGTCTACACCGATCCGGACGAGGAGCACTTCGTCGCCGAGCTCATCAGCAACCTCACGGCGTACCCGAACTACTACGTGCACATGGGCCCGGCCAACGCCGCCGGCCCCACCGAGCCGGACCTGTCCGTGCCCGACTCCCTGGACCCCGAGGAGCTGCGGTCCCGCCTGGAGGCCGGGGAGTGGGTGGTGGACCTGCGCCACCGGGTGGCCTACTCCGCCGAGCACCTGAAGGGCACGATCAGCTTCGAGTACGGCGACGGCTCCAGCTTCACCGCGTTCCTGGGCTGGATCTTCCCCTACGACCGGCAGCTGACCCTCGTGGGGTCGCGTGCGGACGTCGAGAACGCGATCCGGGACCTGTCGCGGATCGGCATCGACTCCCCCGACGCGGCGCTGGGCGAGGACCCGGAGAAGCTCGCCCCCGGGGCGGCCCGCTCCTCCTACCCGCGCGTCGACTGGAAGGGCATGCTCGAGGGGCGACCCGAGGACGAGACCGTCCTGGACGTCCGCCGGGTGGACGAGTACGAGCAGTCGCACCTCCCGGGCGCGGTCAACATCCCGCTGCACGAGCTGCTGCCCCAAATGGACGAGGTGCCCGCGGGCCGGCTGTGGGTGCACTGCGGCTCCGGCTACCGCTCGGGCGTGGCTGCGTCACTGCTCGAGCGCGCGGGCAAGGACCCGGTGCACATCGACGCCCTGTTCGCCGAGGCCGAGGAGGCCGGCGTGCCGCTCGAGAACTGACGCCGCCGCGGGGGCCGGTGCGCGCCCCCGGCCCCCGCGGCCCCTCCCCGAAGCCCGCCCCAGCCCAGCGAAAGGCCCGCCGTGAGCACCTCCCGCACCGTCCCCCCGTCCGTCGCCGGACGGCGCAGCGTCACCGTCATCGGCGCCGCGGTCGTCCTCCTGCACGTCGCGGGCTGGGGCGCGCTGCTCGCCCTCGCCCTGGGCACCGACACCCCCCAGGGGGGAACGGGACTGTTCGTGGGACTCGCCCTCAGCGCCTACGCCCTGGGCGTCCGGCACGCCTTCGACGCCGACCACATCGCCGCGATCGACAACGCGACGCGCTCGCTGATGGCGCGGGGCCGGGCGTCCGCGGCCACCGGCTTCTGGTTCGCCCTGGGCCACTCCTCGGTGGTCCTCGTCTCCGTGCTGCTGCTGGCCCTCGGCCTGGAGGCCTTCGCCGGCGGCCTCGCGGACGAGGGCTCCGGGCTGCGGCAGGCCGCGGGGATCTGGGGCGGCACCGTCTCCGGGCTGTTCCTCGTCACCGCCGGGGTGCTCAACCTCGCCGTGCTGCTCCGGCTTCGCCGGGCCCGCCGCACGGCGCGCACCGGCGCCCTGGACGCCGCCGAGCTGGACGCCCACCTCGCCGACCGGGGCGTGCTGCACCGCGTGCTGCACCCCGTGACCCGCATGGTGGACCGCCCGGCCAGGATGTACCCCGTCGGCTTCCTCTTCGGCCTCGGCCTCGACACGGCGGCCTCCATCGGGCTGTTCGTCATGGCCGGCGGGCTAGCCCCCGAGCTGCCCTGGTACGCGGTGCTCGTGCTGCCCGTGCTCTTCACCGCGGGCATGACGATGTTCGACAGCGCCGACGGCATCCTGATGAACCGGGTCTACGGCTGGGCCTCGGTGGACGCCCGCCGCCGGCTGAACTACAACGTCACGGTGACCACCGTCTCCGTCGTCATCGCCTTCGTGATCGGCGGGACGAGTCTGCTGTCCGTGCTCGCCGAGCTCCTGCAGCCGACCGGCGGCGCGCTCGCCCTCGTCGCGGCGATCGACCTCAACTTCCTCGGCATGGCCGTGATCGTGTTCTTCGGCGTCGTCTGGCTGGGCTCGAAGGGCCTGGACCGGATCCGCCGCGACGGACGACCGGTCCCTGTGCGAGGCTGATCGTCATGGTCCGACTCCTCCTGCTCGCCGACACGCACGTCCCCAAGCGCGCCCGCGACCTGCCCGCCGCGGTGTGGCGGGCCGTCGACGACGCCGAGGTGGTGCTGCACGCGGGCGACTGGATCGACCTCGCGACCCTCGACCGGCTCGAGGAGCGGGCCGCCCGCCTCGTGGGGGTCTGGGGGAACAACGACGGCCCGGAGCTGCGCGAACGGCTGCCCGAGGTGGCCCGCGAGACGCTCGGGGGCGTGCGCTTCGGGATGGTCCACGAGACCGGTGCCGCCGCCGGGCGGGAGGCCCGGATGGACCGGGCGTTCCCCGGCCTCGACGTCCTGGTCTTCGGCCACAGCCACATCCCGTGGGACAGCACCACCCCGGCGGGCCTGCGGCTGCTCAACCCCGGCTCCCCCACGGACCGGCGGCGCCAGCCGCACTGCACCTATCTGACGGCGGCCGCCGACGGCGGGCGGCTCACCGACGTGGAGCTCGTCCGCCTCCCGCCGCGCTGACGCCCCGCGGCACCGGCGCCGCCGGGCCGAGCGCTCAGAGCAGGCCCCGCAGCTGGTAGTAGCGCCGGCCCACCACGGTCCCGTTGACCCGGACGGCGGCCCACACCAGCACGAGCAGCAGCGCCACCAGCACGGCCGGGACGGGCACGAAGAGCGCCCACACCACCAGCGCCATGCCCGGGACGGTCAGCAGGATCGGCCAGGCGTACTGCACCATCTCCACCGCCATGTAGTCCTGCATCTCCCGCAGGACCGGGTCCCGCGGGACGGCGCCGCGGCGCACCGAGGTCCGCAGCCCCTTGCTCGCCCGGGCGCGGGCGTCCATGAGGTCGTTGCGGGGCGCGTCGTCCGCCCGGGTGAGCGAGAGGATGATGCCGCTGACCAGCAGGGCCGCCCCGCCCACCACGAGTCCCCACTGCACCGGGCTGAGCAGCCCCCTCTCGCCCAGGAGGAGCGCGGCCGCGATGCCGCCCAGCAGCCCGACCACCAGGCTCGCCACGACGGCCAGCACGATCCGGCGGGCCCAGACCGCGTCGAGCTCCCCGAGCCGGGGGATCTGCACGTGCGGGTGGTCGGCCCCGCTGAGCCGGATCTCCTCGTCCATGGCGCACCGTCCTCTCGTCGCCCCGTGCTGCTGCGCGGGCCCCTCCATTGTCCCGCGGCCCGGGCGCGCTGGCACGTCCGCCCCCGGGACAGACAGAAACCCCGGCCCCGGTCAGGTGCCCGGGGCCGGGGCTGCCGACGGTCCTCAGGCGGCCTGGTAGGTCAGGCAGTCGGCCTCGTCGGCGCCGGCGCCGATCTTCACGTCGTGGGCCGTGCACATCAGGTGCTCGTTGTGCACGCACTCGCCGCGCTGGCAGGCACCGACCTCGGCGTGGACGGTGGGCAGGCCGCCGTCGGGGCCCAGCGAGATGAACGTGCCGCAGTGCGCGTGGCCGGAGGACCCGGTCACGGTGATCGCGTGGGCCGTGCACTCGTGGTCGTGGTTGAACGAGCACTGCCCCACGGTGCAGTCGGAGACGGGAACGAACTCGGTGGTGGCCATGACTTCTCCTCCGGGAGGATCTCCGGGCCGGAGCCTGCTGCCCCGGCCTGAACAAGCTCTTCCAGGATGCGCCTCACGAGGGGCGATGGATAGCGCATTTTTTCGTGCCCCAATGTCCGCGGGGCGGCCGACGGGGCCCCGCGGCGCCGCCCTTGACGGGGCACCGCCGGGGGGTATTCGCTGGACGCACGGCGGTGCCGCCCGGCGGCGCCGCGACGACCCCGAGGAGACCCCATGAGCGCCGGCGACCACTTCTACCTCGACAAGGCGGATCCCGGCAGCTGGCGGGCGCTCAACGGCCTGGCGCGCAAGGTCGCCGCCGCGGCCGAGGACGCCGGGCTGTCCCGGGCGCTCGTGGAGCTGCTCAACATCAGGGTCTCCCAGCTCAACGGGTGTGCCTACTGCCTCGACCTGCACACCGGCTACGCCGTGGAGGCCGGGGTGAGCGCGCAGAAGCTGGCGGTGCTCCCCGCCTGGCGCGAGACGGAGCTCTTCGACGACCTGGAGCGGGCCGCGCTGGCCATCGGGGAGTCCGTGGCCCTGCTGCCCGACGAGGAGACCCGGCTGGCGGAGCTGGCGGTGGCCCGGGCGGAGCTGACCGACGAGCAGTACTCGGCGCTGCAGTGGACGGCGGTGGCGATCAACGCCTTCAACCGGGTCTCCGTCCTCTCCCGCCACCGGGTCCGCCCCCGTGCGGCCGCGCCGGAGGGACATCCCCCGGGAGAACGGGCCGCGGACGAGCCGGCACCGGACGCCCCGCGCACCCCGTCGACCGTCGCGGGGGGCACGGCGTGACCAACCTGGACGTGGACCCGCAGGAGCTGCTGTGCTCCGAGGCCGTCGGGGCCGGCGCGCAGCTGCTGGCCCCGCGCGAGGTGCCCCTGGGCGGGCCCCGCGCGATGACCGTGCGCCGCACCCTGCCCCAGCGGCAGCGCAGCCTCATCGGGGCGTGGTGCTTCGTCGACCACTACGGCCCCGACCTGGTCTCGGAGTCCGGGGGCATGCGGGTGGCACGGCACCCGCACACCGGCCTGGCCACCGTGAGCCTGCTGTTCACCGGCGGGATCGCCCACCGGGACTCGGCCGGCTACGACGCGATCGTCCGGCCCGGTGAGGTCAACCTGATGGTCGCCGGACGGGGGATCTCCCACCAGGAGTTCTCCACCCCCGGCACCACGCTGCTGCACGGGGTCCAGCTCTGGTACGCCCTGCCGGAGGCGACCCGCCACATGGCACCCACCTTCGAGCACCACGCCCCCGAGCCGGTGGTCGGGGAGGGCACGGAGCTGCGCGTCTTCCTCGGCTCCCTGGCCGGCAGCACCTCCCCGGTGGACACCTTCACCCCGCCGCTGCTGGCCGCAGAGGCCACCCTGCGGCCCGGCGCCCGGCTGGAGCTGGAGCTGGACCCGGCCCTCGAGCACGGCGTGCTGCTCGACACCGGCGACCTGGCGCTCAACGGCGCCCCCGTGCCGGTGGACCACCTCGCCTGCCTCCCGGTCGGGCAGGGTCCCGTGGTGCTGGAGGCCGGCCTGAGCCCGGTCCGGCTGCTGCTCATCGGCGGCGAGCCGCTGGGCGAGCAGATCGTGATGTGGTGGAACTTCGTCGGCCGCAGCCACGAGGAGGTCGTCGCCCACCGCGCCGCCTGGCAGGCGGAGATCGACGCCGAACCGGCCCCCGCGCCGGCCTCCGGCAGCTACGAGGACGGGGCGCCGTACCCGCGCTTCGGCCCCTACCCGGCGGAGCAGCCCGCCCCGCTGCCGGCCCCACCGCTGCCCACCGTCCAGCTGCGGCCCCGCGGCTGAGCCCGTCCCCCAGGAGACCACCATGGACACCTCCGCCGTCACGGTGCGGAACAACCCCGGCCGGCAGCGCTACGAGCTCCTCGACGGGGAGACCGTCATCGGCTCGGCCCACTGGGTGCCCTTCGAGGGCCCCGGCGGGCCGCAGCGGATCTTCTACCACACCACCGTGGACGACGCCTACAGCGGGCAGGGCCTGGCCTCGAGACTGGCCCGGGAAGCCCTGGACGACACCGCCGGGGCCGGGCTGACGGTCGTCCCGGTGTGCCCCTACATCAAGAAGTGGCTGCACAGCCACCCCGACCACCAGCAGTACGCCGTGGCCGTGCGGCCCGAGCACCTCGCCGCCGTCCCGCGGCACGAGCAGCAGTGAGCCCGTCACCCGGGCCGGAGCCCGGGGGCGCCGGCCCGCGGCGGCCGGGACGGGAGCCCGGGCTCAGCCCCGCTGGGCCGCGATGAGATCGAGGAAGTGGGCGCGCATCCGGGCCCGGTCGGGCTCCACGCCGGTGATGAGCCGGAACGCGTCCACCGCCTGGCCGACCGCCATGTGGCCGCCGTCGAGCACCTGGCACCCCCGGGCCCGGGCCGCGGCGACGAGCTCGGTCTCCACCGGCAGGTAGACCACGTCGGCCACCCACTGCCGGGCCTCCAGCAGGCCGGGGTCCACGGGGGTGCCGGGGTGGTGGTGCATGCCCACCGGGGTGGCGTTGACCAGCCCGTCGGCCGCGCGCACCAGCTCCGGCAGCGTCTCGGCGGTGGCGGCCGCGACCTGCTGCCCGGGGAAGAGCTCGGCCATGGCGGCGGCCCGCTCGCCCGCCCGGGCGGGGTCCACGTCGAACAGGTGCAGGGTCTGCACGCCGGCGCTCAGCAGCGCGGAGGCCACGGCGGAGCCGGCGCCGCCGGTGCCGACCTGGACCACGCGGTCCTTGGCCGCGCCGGGGAGCACGGCCCGGAACCCCGCGGCGAAGCCGGACACGTCGGTGTTGTGGCCGACGAACCGGCCGTCGCGGATCACCACCGTGTTGACGGCCCTCAGCGCGGCCGCCTCCGGGGCGACCTCGTCGAGGTGGTCCAGGACCAGCTGCTTGCACGGGTGCGTGATGTTGAAGGCGTTGAACCCGAGGTCCCGCCCGGCCCGCAGCAGCTCCCCCACGTCCTCGCCCGGGCGGCCGATCACCTCGAGGTCCACCGGACGGTACAGGTAGTGCAGCCCGTGGTTCCGCGCCTCGGTCTCGTGCATCGGCGGGGTGAGGCTGCGGGTGATCCCGTCGCCGATCAGGCCCACGAGGTAGGACTCGGAGGTGGTGCTCATGGTGGGCTCCTTGCGGGGTGCGGTCAGGACGCGGCCGCGCAGACCGCTCTCGGCGCAGCACCGGTGCCGGTGGCGCGGAGGGCATCGCGAGCCGTTGGGACGCCCATCACAGTACACCGGGAGGACGTGCAGGACCCGCTCTGCACTCACTGTGTGAACACGGATGCCACAGTGTGGAAGTGATTCCCACCGCGGGGGCGCCGGGCCCGCGCCGGGGCACAATGGGCGGCGAGGCAAGTGCCACGGCCCCGCCGACGGGGCCCACGAACTGCGGAGGGTGACGTCATGAGCGTGCTGGGCGAACTGGGGGCGGCGCTGGCCGCCGGGACCGTGGAGGTCGTGGACCTGACCACCCCGCTGGACCGGGACACCCCGATCCTGCGGCTGCCGGAACCGTTCGCCAACACGGTGGGCCTGTCCATGACCCCGGTGAGCGCCTACGACGAGGCCGGGCCCGGCTGGGCGTGGAACGACCTGACCCTGGGCGAGCACGCCGGCACGCACCTGGACGCGCCCGTGCACTGGATCACCGGCCGGGACGGGAGGTCGGTGGACCGGATCGAACCGGCGCGGCTCGTCGGGCCGGCCGCCGTCCTGGACCTCACCGCCGAGGCGGAGGCGGACGCGGACGCCCTGCTGGAGCCCGAGCACCTCGAGCGGTGGGAGGCCGAGCACGGGCGCTTCCCCGAGAACTGCTGGGTGCTCCTGCGCACCGGCTGGTCCGCCCGCGCGGACGACCCCGAGCGCTTCCTCAACGCCGACGCGGACGGCCTGCACGCCCCGGGGCCGTCGGTGGCCGCCGCCGAGTGGCTCGCCGCCCACCCGCACGTGAGCGGTTTCGGCGTGGAGACCGTCGGCATCGACGCGGGCATCGCCGGCGGCTTCGACCCGCCCTTCCCCGCCCACCACCACCTGCTGGGCCACGACAAGTACGGGCTGACCTCCCTGCGCCGCCTCGACCGGCTGCCGGTCCTCGGGGCGCAGCTCGTGGTCGCGCCCCTGCCGGTCGTGGGCGGCACGGGCAGCCCCGCCCGGGTGCTCGCCCTCGTCGAGCGGGCCGGGGCGTGACCGGCACGGTCGCCCAGCTCGTGGGCCGTGCGCTCGCGGAGCTGGGCGTGGGGCACGCGTTCGGCGTGGTGGGCAGCGGGAACTTCCACCTCACCAACGCGCTCATCGCGGCGGGCGTGCCCTTCACGGCCGCCCGGCACGAGAACGGCGCCGCGACCATGGCCGACGCCTGGGCCCGCACCAGCGGGCGCGTCGCCGTGGTCACCACGCACCAGGGCTGCGGGCTGACCAACGCGACCACCGGCATCGGCGAGGCCGCGAAGTCCCGCACCCCGCTGATCGTGCTCACCGCCGACACCCAGGCCGCGGCCGTGCACTCCAACTTCCGGATCGACCAGGACGCCCTCGCCCGGGCGGTGGGGGCGGTGGCCGAGCGGGTGCACTCCCCCGCGAGCGCCGCGGCCGACGTCGCCCGGGCCGTCCGGCGCGCCCGCAACGACCGCCGCACCGTGGTGCTCAGCGTCCCGCTC
>NZ_PDDL01000104.1:0-11913 GCF_020833785.1 Kocuria sp. CCUG 69068 | reverse complement strand
TAGCGCCGGGCCGCGGTCCAGGTGCGGCCGGCCACGAGGGCCCAGGCGCCGCACAGCGCCACGAGCGCCGAGGCGGCCGCCGCGAGCGGGGGCCAGGCGGTGACGGCGAAGTCGCCGCCGGCGTTGATCATGCCGGTGGCCTCGCCCACGGCGGTCTGCGCGGCCCCGGCCGGATCGGCCAGCACGGCCACGGACGCGGCCAGTGCGCCGAGGCCGGCGAGCACGACCACCACGGACACCACGGTGCGCAGCACCCGGCCGGAGATCGCCGTGGTGAGGGCACCGGCGGCCGCGACGAGCCCGAGGGCGGTGACGGCCGGCGCGGCGTCGGACCCGGCGACGTCCACGGTCACGGGCTCGAGCGTGGTCTGCACCGTGGCGGAGACCCAGGTGGCGGCCGAGCAGGCGAACACGGCCAGGGCGGCGACCAGGGTGGCGAGCACCACCGTGGACCGCCGGGACAGCGCCGCCCGCCGGGAGCCGCGGGCCTCAGGCACGCCCGGCGCCCGTCTCCGGCACGGCCACCCGGTCGAGGTCCAGGGCGTGCAGCCGCTCGGCGAGCAGCACCGCCCGCAGCGGTGCGGTGGCCTTGTTGAGGGACTCGAGGGCCTCGGTCTCGGGGTCGGAGTCCGCGACGATCCCGCCGCCGGCCTGGACGTAGGCCTTGCCGTCGACGAGCAGGGCCGTGCGGATGGCGATGGCCATGTCCATGTCCCCCGCGAAGTCGAGGTAGCCGACCACGCCGCCGTAGACGGCGCGGCGCAGGGGCTCGTACTCGTCGAGCAGGCGCAGGGCCCGGGGCTTGGGCGCCCCGGAGAGGGTGCCGGCGGGGAACGTCGCGGCGAGCACGTCGTAGGCGGTGGCGTCCGGGCGCATCCGGCCGACGACGTTGGAGCACAGGTGCATGATGTGGCTGAAGCGCTCCACCTCCATGAACTCCGTGACCTCCACCGAGCCCGGGACGGCGATCTTGGAGATGTCGTTGCGCGCGAGGTCCACGAGCATGAGGTGCTCGGAGCGCTCCTTCTCGTCCTGGAGCAGGTCCCGCTCCAGCGCCAGGTCCTCCTCGACCGTGCGCCCGCGCGGGCGGGACCCGGCGATGGGGTGGGTCACCGCCTGGTCCCCCGTGACGGTCACGAGCGCCTCCGGGGAGGAGCCGACGATCGAGAAGGGACGGCCGCCGGCGTCCTCGAAGCTGTACAGGTACATGTACGGGCTGGGGTTGATGGCGCGCAGCATGCGGTAGACGTCGAGGGAGTCGGCCGTGCACTCGGTCTCGAAGCGCCGGGAGACGACCACCTGGAAGATGTCCCCGTCCACGATGGCCTTCTTGCCCTCCACGATGGAGTTCATGAACAGGGTGCGGTCCCAGCTCTGGTCGACCTTGGACTCGAGGTCCCCCCGGATCTCGTCGCTGCCGGTGAGCGTCGAGGCCGTGCCGTGGCCGAGGGGCCGGGCGAGCCGCTCGAGCATCGCGTGCACCCGGTCCACGGCGTCGGCCCAGGCCTCGTCGACGCGCTCGTCGGTGTCGTCGAAGTTGATCGCGTTGGCCACGAGCATCACGGTGCCGTCCGTGTTGTCGTGGACAGCGATGTCCGAGACCAGGTTCATGGCCAGCTCGGGGATGCGCAGGTCGTCCTCCGGCGGGTGCGGGAGCTTCTCCCAGCGGCGCACGGCCTCCCAGCCGACGAAGCCCACGAGCCCGGAGGTCAGCGGGGGGACGTCCTCGAAGCGCTCCGTGTGCAGCAGCGCCATGGTGTCCCGCAGCGCCTCGACGGGATTGCCGCCGGTGGGGGCGCCGGCCGGGGCCTGCCCGATCCAGTGCGCCTCGCCGTCCCGGGCGGTGAGCGTGGCCCGCGAGTTGGCGCCGATGAAGGAGTAGCGGGACCAGACGCCGCCCTCGGCGGCGGACTCGAGGAGGAACGTGCCCGCCCGGGCCGCCCCGTCCTCGAGGGCGAGGGCCCGGTAGAGACCGATCGGGGTCATGGCGTCCGCGAGGATCTTGACGCGGACGGGGATGACGCGGCGCTCCGCGGCGAGCGCGCGGAACTCCTCGAGCGTGGGGCTGATGCTGCCCAGGTCCTGCATGGGTGTCGACCTGACTTCCTGGTGGCGGACGGGAGGGAGGAGGGTGGCGGGGCTCAGACGGCGGCGACGGCGCCGAGGTCGCGGCCGTCGAAGCAGCTGCGGGTGCCGGTGTGGCAGGCCGCCCCGGTCTGGTCGACCCGGACGAGGAGGGCGTCGCCGTCGCAGTCGAGGCTCACGCTGTGCACGGCCTGGACGTGCCCGGACGTGTCGCCCTTGCGCCAGTACTCCTGGCGGGAGCGGGACCAGAACGTCACGCGGCCCTCCGTGAGGGTGCGGCGCAGGGCCTCGTCGTCCATCCAGCCCAGCATGAGCACCTCGAGGGTGTCGTGCTGCTGCACCACGGCGGCCACGAGGCCCGAGGGGTCGCGCTTGAGCCGCCGGGCCACGGCGGGGTCGAGGACGTCGGTTCCGGTGTCGGGGGTCTGCTCGCTCATCGCCACCCATCCTATCGACCTGTCCGGGCGGCCCGGCCCCCGGCGTCCGCCGGGGACCTCCGGAGCCGTCAGGGGGCCTCCGGCCGGGCGCACCACCGGAGCCCGTCCGTGACCTCGTCCGTGACCTCGTCCGTGTCCTCGTCCGTGTCCTCGTACTCGTACTCGTCGGGGGACTCCCCTGTGTCCGCGTGGCCGAGCAGCCGGCGGGTCAGCGCCTCCCCGCCGGAGAGGAGCTCGTCGAGGGCGGCGGACAGGTCCGCGTCCGCCGCGTCCTCGCCCCGGACGGCCGCCGCGAGGACGGCCCGGCGGACCAGCTCCTTCGGGAAGGAGCCGGTGGTCCCCTCCGCGCGCACCGCCGCGGCGTCGAGGGCGGCGGCGGAGAACCGCTGCTCCCCCGCGTACCGCCGGAACAGCCGGGACCGGGCGTCCGCGTCCGGCAGCGGCACCTCGACCGCGAGGTCCACGCGCCCAGGGCGCTCGGCGAGCGCCCGCTCCAGCACGGCCACGCGGTTGGTCGTGAGCACGAACGCGACGTCGGCGTCGCCGTCGAGCCCGTCCAGGGCGTCGAGCACCTCGAAGAGCACCGGCTGGGGCCCGGACCCGAGGTCCCGGTCCATCGCCACGAGGTCGACGTCCTCCAGCACCACGATCGACGGCTGGAAGGTGCGGGCCACCTCGGCGGCGGCCCCGATGAGGTGCAGGCCCGACCCGGTCAGCAGAATCGCCGTGGTCCCCGGGGTGACGGAGAGCAGGTGCCGGACCGTGAGGGTCTTGCCGGTCCCCGGCGGGCCGTGGAGCAGGATCCCGCGCTTGAGGTGCTGGCCCGCGGCCCGGAGCGCGTCGCGGTGCTCCCCGATGCCCACGACGTGCCCCACGACCTGCTCCAGCAGGCCCGGGGCCAGCACGATCTCGTCGGCGGGCACGTGCGGGCGCGGCAGGAACGTGGCCCCGGCCGCGCTGCCGTACTCGGTGGCGGCGAACGAGAGCACCTGGCCGCGCAGCACGCTGCGCTCGAGCATCAGCGCCCGCAGCCGGGCGAGGAACGTGCCGCAGACGGCGGGGTCCGCGGCGAGCACCTCCAGGACCACCTGCGACCGGCCGTACTCGGGCCGGGGCATGCGCTGGAGCACGGCCACCGGCACCCCGTCCACGGTGAGGCACCGGATGCCGAACGCGACGACCTGCCGCTCGGTGGCCGGGCCCGTGGCCCGGGTGGCGTAGTCGACGGGGCCGATGTCGGCCCCGGAGTACGGGGCCGTGAGCAGCTCGGCGAGGCCGAGGTCGTCGCGGCTCCGGCCGCCGCTCACGCCGAGGAGAGAGCCCGGCCCGTCCCCCGCCAGCTCGGCGAGGGCGATGTCGACGTCCGCCAGGCGGTGCGGGGCGAAGTCCTCCGAGACCACCGGCAGGGTGCGCACGTCCGCGCCGAGCACCGCGGACAGGTGCCGCCCGAGCGGCGTGGGCTCGTCCCCGCGCTCGGGCGGCAGGGCGGCGAGGCGGTCCACCAGGCGCCGGACCGAGCGCAGGAGCTGGGCGTCGTCCGGATCAGGGACCGGGCCGGCGGGAGAGGAGTCGTCCATGGGCCGACCCTACCGGGACGGTGGGCAGACGGGTGGCGGCGACGGTCAGGAAGGACACCGCGAGGATCAGCACGGACAGCCCGAGGGCGTAGGTGCCCACCGCGCGATAGCCGCCCACCAGGGCGGGGTCGAGGAAGAAGTACGGGTACCAGCCCACCAGCTGCCCGCGGACCAGGGTGTACACGGCCCACAGCGCCGGGAACACGGTGGACGCCCAGGTGGCGGCCCAGCGCAGCCGCCGGCGGCCCGGGCACAGCAGGAAGTCGGCCACGGCGTAGACCGGCAGCACGAAGTGCAGCACCTGCGAGGACAGCGGGACGAGGAAGAGGTGGCCGAACAGCTCCGCGTTGGCCAGCAGCACCCCGAACACCGCCCCGGAGACCACGGTGTAGGTGGTGGCCATCGCCCGGAGCCCGGTCAGCCAGCCCGGCTCCTGCGCCCCGGCGGCGGTGTGCAGGAGCGCCACCAGCACGGCCAGGATCAGCAGCACGGCGCTGTGGACCGTGAAGTAGCTGAACAGGTTCGACCCCAGGCAGGTGCGCGTCACGAAGGCGCAGTCCGCCCGCGAGACCAGGGCCCAGACCGCGACGGCCAGGGCGCAGGCCCGGGCGGCGACGACGACGACACGCACGTTCGTCCTCCTCCCGGCCCTCCGGGCTCCAGGATAGGAGTTCCGGCACTCGCAGGCCGTGCCCGCCCGCCCGTGGCCCTGCCGGGTCGGGCCGGCGGCGCCTATGGTGGGAGCAGGACCAGAGCGGCGACGGCGGGCGGGACCGAGACGATGCATCCCAGGGCGGCGACGGGGCGGCGCGCCGTCCCCGGCACGGCGGTGGCCGCGCTCGTCGTCGCGGTGCTGTGCGGATGCGGGAGCCCCGGCGCCCCGGGCCCGCCGACCGGCTCCCCCACGTCCGCGGCGCCCCCGGCCTCCCCCGCTGCGTCGACCGCTCCCGCCACGGACGTCACGTGGGGCGCCTATCCGGACCGCCGGGAGGCGTGCGCGGCGGTCGCCGACGACATCCTGGTGCTCGCGCTGCTGCCGGCCGGCCTCTCGGCGGGCCCGACCGTGGCGGAGGTGCAGGACGTCGAGGACGAGGTCGAGGCCGTGCGCGGGGCCGCTCCTCCGGCGCTGGCCGCGGACTACGCGCGGGTGCAGCTGCTGGTCGACTCCTACGGGGAGGACCTGGCGGAGGACCCCTCGGCGCGGTTCGACGGGCAGGCGCTCGACGAGGCGCTCGTCCCGGTGCGGGACTGGTTGGAGGGGACCTGCCGGGACGGCGACCGAGCCTGAGGTCTCAGCGGCGCAGCGTGGCGGCGGGCGGCTCCCCGAACCGGGCCCGGTAGGCGGTCGCGAAGCGCCCGGGATGGCCGAAGCCCCAGCGGGCGGCGACGGCCGCGACCGTCACGCCCCCGGCCGGGTCGGCCCGGAGCAGCTCCTGCCGGGCGGCGTCCAGGCGGGCCTCCCGCAGGTAGCCGACGGGGGTGCGCCCGAGCTCCCGGCGGAACGCGGCCTGCAGCCCGCGGGGGCTCATCCGTGCCGCCGCGGCGATCTCGGCGAGACCGACGTCCTCGTGCAGGTGCTCGTCGACGAAGGCGACCGCCCGGCGCACCTGCGCCGGCAGCGCCCGTGCGCTCTCCGACGGCGCCGGCTGCGCCAGGAAGGTGTTCGGGAAGCAGTGCAGCAGGGCACCGGCCAGCGACCGGAACGCCTCGGCCCGCACCAGGGGCGTGCGCAGCGCCTCCGCGTTGGGCAGCAGGTCCCGGTGGAAGTGCCGGACCTGGGCCAGCCAGTACCGCGTCATCTGCGCGGACACGGGCGTGCTGCCCGTGAAGCGCAGCGCGAAGTCCGGCCGGCCGAGCAGGTTGCGCGCGATCGCCTCGACCGAGCGGGCGTCCAGGACCACGGTGCTCAGCTCCAGCAGCCCGTCCCACCGGCCGCCGTACAGACCCTGGGGCAGCAGGAACGGCAGGGTCGTGCCGATGCGCTCCTTCCCGGAGCTGACCGTCAGCCGCCCGGTCAGCACGTGCACGACCGAGTACGTGCCCGAGACGTCGCCCGTGCCGGAGGACTCCGAGGTGGACAGCCGGAACCGGTGCGCCAGGAGCGGGCCCGTCGAGGCCGCCGCCATGCGCAGCTCGAACGAGCCGTCGGTGGGCGGGCGCATGCCGAGACCCGTGTAGAGCTCGGACATGGCGGCGATGCCCCGGTCGGCGTCGTTCGTGGCGAACGACGTCCGGCGGACCGGGTCCGCCGCGGGGCCGGAGTTCTCGCCCGGGGCGGACGGTTCGGTCGTGGTCATGGATGTCCTCGGCATGTGCAGGGCGGCCCCGTTCCGGGGCCGCCCTGCGTGCGGTGCGCTATCGGCGGTTGAGGAGGCCGCGCAGCATGCCGCCCAGACCGCGGCCGCTCCTGCCCGCGCCCGCCTGTCCGGCGGCGTTCATTCCGCGGGTGCCCCGGCGTCCGCCGGCGGGACGGCCGGCGGTCCCCCCGGCACGTCCGGTGAAGCTCCTGATGATGCTGTTCAGTCCCACGGTGGACTCTCCTTCGGGTCGGCCTGTCGAGCGACTGTCGTCAGCTCACTGTCGACTCTACGCCCGGTGGCCGTCCCGGACCACGGGGCCGTTCAGCGGACCTCGTGGCCGGCCGCGCGCAGCGCGTCCTTGACCTCGGCGATCGCGTGCACGGGACCGAAGTGGAAGATCGAGGCGGCGAGCACGGCGTCCGCGCCCGCGTCCACCGCCGGCGGGAAGTGCTCGGGGGCGCCCGCGCCGCCGGAGGCGATCAGGGGCACGTGCACCCGGGCGCGCACGGCCCGGATCATCTCCAGGTCGAAGCCCGCCCGGGTGCCGTCCGCGTCCATGGAGTTGAGCAGGATCTCCCCCACGCCGCGGTCCTCGGCCTCCTGCGCCCAGTCCAGGACGTCGAGACCGGTCAGCGTGCGCCCCCCGTGGGTCGTGACCTCGAAGCCGGAGGGCGTGTTGCCCGTGCGGCGGGCGTCGAGGGAGAGGACGAGCACCTGGCTGCCGAAGTGCCCGGTGATCTCGTCGATCACGCCGGGCCGGGCAACCGCGGCGGTGTTGATGGACGCCTTGTCCGCGCCGCAGCGCAGCAGCCGGTCGACGTCGGCGACCGCGCGGACGCCGCCGCCCACCGTGAGCGGGATGAAGACCTGCTCGGCCGTGCGGGAGACCACGTCGAAGGTCGTGGCCCGGGCGGCCGAGGACGCCGTGACGTCGAGGAACGTCAGCTCGTCCGCACCGGCCTCGTTGTAGCGCTTGGCGAGCTCCACCGGGTCACCGGCGTCGCGCAGGTTCTCGAAGTTCACTCCCTTGACGACTCGACCGGCGTCGACGTCCAGGCAGGGGATGACACGTACGGCAACGCCCACGGGCGGCACCTCCTCGGCTGCGGGGATGGGGCGGGAAGGGGGTCAGATCCGGGCGGCCTGGATCGGGGAAACCAGGATGGCGCGGGCCCCGACGTCGTAGAGGGCGTCCATGACCTTGTTGGTCTCGGACTTGGGGACCATGGCGCGCACGGCCCAGGCGTTGCCGCGGCCGAGCCGGGAGATGGTGGGCCCCTCCATGCCGGGGGTGATCCGGGTGGCGGCCTCGACGTACTCCTCGGCGACGTCGTAGTCCATCAGCACGTACTGCCGGGCCACGAGCACGCCCTGCAGGCGCCGCCGGAGCACGGCCAGGCCCTCGGGCTCCCCGGCCGCACGGCTGCGGATGAGCAGCGCCTCGGAGGTCATGATGGGGTCGCCGAAGACCTGCAGGCCCGCGGCGCGCAGGGTGTTGCCGGTCTCCACGACGTCCGCGATCGCGTCCGCCACGCCCAGCCGGATGGAGGACTCCACGGCGCCGTCGAGGCGGACCACGGAGGCCTCCACGCCCTGCTCGGCGAGGTAGTCGCGCAGCAGGCCGTCGTAGCTCGTGGCGATCCGCCGGCCCGCCAGCTCGGCGATCGAGGAGAACTCGCCCGCCGGGCCCGCGAACCGGAACGTGGAGCGGGCGAAGTCCAGCCCGAGGTCCTCGTCGGCGTGGGCCCCGGAGTCCAGGAGCAGGTCCCGGCCGGTGATCCCGACGTCGAGGATGCCCCCGCCCACGTACACCGCGATGTCCCGGGGGCGCAGGTAGAAGAACTCGACGTTGTTCTCGGGGTCCACGAGCACCAGCTCGCGGGAGTCCCGCCGCTGCCGGTAGCCGGCCTCCTTGAGCATGGTGACGGAGGACTCGGACAGGGCGCCCTTGTTGGGCACTGCGACACGCAGCATGGGGTTCCTTCTCGGCTCAGGGAGTTCGGTGGGGCGGGGACGGACGGTGCGGCGGGGCGCTCAGAGGTGGCGGTAGACGTCCTCGAGCCGCAGACCCTTCGCGACCATCATCACCTGCACGTGGTAGAGCAGCTGCGAGATCTCCTCCGCGGCCTGCTCCGAGGTCTCGTACTCGCAGGCCATCCAGACCTCGGCGGCCTCCTCGACGACCTTCTTGCCGATGCCGTGCACGCCGGTGTCGAGCTCCCGGACCGTGCCGGAGCCCTCCGGTCGGGTCACGGCTTTGTCGCTGATCTCGGCGAAGAGGGTCTCGAAGGTTTTCACGACTACCAGGGTAATGGGTCCGCGACGGCCTCCGGACCGGCGCGGGCCCGCACGCCCCGCGGGACGGGGCTCAGACCCCGAGGGAGCGCAGCAGCAGCGCGGTGCGCACCGCGGCGGCCGTGGCCTCGTAGCCCTTGTCCTCCTGGGAGCCCTCGAGCCCGGCGCGGTCCAGGCCCTGCTGCTCGGTGTCGCACGTGAGCACGCCGAAGCCCACGGGCACGCCGGTGCGCACCGACACGTCCGTGAGGCCCTGCGTGGCCGCCGAGCACACGTACTCGAAGTGCGGGGTGCCGCCGCGCACGACCACGCCGAGGGCCACCACGGCGTCGAGGCCCGGGGCGAGGCGGGCCGCGGCGACGGGCAGCTCGAAGCTGCCGGGCACGCGCACGACCGGCGCGTCCCGCACGCCGGCGTCGGCGAGCGCGCGGCGGGCGCCGTCGACCAGCCCGTCCATGATCTCGGTGTGCCAGCTGGAGGCGACGACGGCGACGCGCAGGCCGCTCGCGTCGTCGGTGCTGAGGTCGATGTCGGGGGCGCCGTGTCCGCTCATGGGGTGTGGTCTCCTGTGCCGTTGGTGGTGCTGTCGGTGGTGCTGTCGTACGTGCGGTCGGTGGTGCTGTCGGTGCTGCGGTCGGCCCGGCCGCCGGGCTCCGCCGCGGGGCCGCGGTGGGCGGTGGGGTCGTCGACGTGGCGCAGGCGGTGCCGCATGCGGTCCCGCTTGGTCACGAGGTAGTCGTGGTTCTCCGGGCGGGCCGGCACCTCGTTGGGCACCATGGCGACGACCTCGATCCCCAGGTCGGCCAGGCGCTCGGCCTTGGCGGGGTTGTTGCTCAGCAGCCGGATCCGGGTCAGCCCGAGCCGGTGCAGGATGGCCGCCGCGGCGGTGTAGTCCCGGGCGTCGGCGGGCAGGCCGAGCAGCTCGTTCGCCTCGACCGTGTCCGCCCCGCCGTCCTGGAGCTTGTAGGCGCGCAGCTTGTTCACCAGCCCGATCCCCCGGCCCTCGTGGTTGCGCAGGTAGATGAGGGTGCCGCCGTCGTCGGAGATCCGGCGCAGCGCCAGGTGCAGCTGGGGCCCGCAGTCGCACCGGTAGGAGCCGAAGACGTCCCCCGTGAGGCACTCGGAGTGCAGCCGCACGAGCGGGGGCCGGCCCACGGGCACGCGGTCCGAGGAGGGCGCGGTGAGGCTGAGGTGCTCGGCGACCGCGTCCCTGGGCCCGCCCGGCAGCTGCCAGCCGATGACCTCGAACCGGCCCTCGGGCGTGGGCACCACCACGGGCTCGGAGCTGACCAGGGGAGCGTCCGGCCTCATCGGCGGTCCTCCTGCAGCTGCGCCGCCAGGTCCTCGATGCTCACGAGCGGGATGCCGTGCCGGTCGGCGAAGGCGCGCAGGGCGGGCAGCCGCATCATCTCGCCCTCGTCGTGGACGAGCTCGGCGATCACGCCGACCGGCTCGAGCCCGGCGAGGGAGCACAGCTCGACGGCGGCCTCGGTGTGCCCGCGGCGCACGGCGACCCCGCCCTCGGCGGCCCGGAGGGGCAGCACGTGCCCGGGCCGGGTGATGTCCCCGGGCCCGGCGGCGGGGTCGGCCAGCACCCGGGCGGTGAGCGCGCGGTCGGCGGCGCTGATGCCGGTGCTCACCCCGAGGCGGGCGTCGCACGTGACGGTGTAGGCGGTGCCCTTCGAGTCCTCGTTGACGTCGACCATCGGGGGCAGCCGCATCGCGTCGGCCCGCGCCCCGGTCATGGGCACGCACACGACGCCGGAGCTGTGCCGGATGGTGAAGCCCATCAGCGCGGGCGTGGCGTGCTCGGCCGCGAAGACGATGTCGCCCTCGTTCTCCCGGTCGGCGTCGTCCACGACGACGACGGGCCGGCCCTGGGCCATGGCCTCGACGGCCGCCCCCACGGGGTCGAGCCGGATCTCCCCGGTCGTCCCGTCGCCCCCGCGGCCGGTCCCCTCGTGGGTGCTGCTGGTCCGCATCATGCTCCTTCTCCTGCCGTGGTCCGGGCCGTCTCCGGCGCCGGGGTGCTGTCGGTCCGGGCGAAGGCCAGCAGGCGCTGGGCGTACTTCGCGAGGACGTCGACCTCGAGGTTGACGGACGCGCCGACGGGGCGGCGTCCGAGGGTGGTCTCGGCGAGGGTGGCCGGGATGAGCCCGACCTCGAACCAGTGCTCCCCGGCGCCGGGGGAGCTGACCGCCGTCACCGTGAGGGACACGCCGTCCACGGCGATCGACCCCTTCTCGGCGAGGAACGGGGCGAGCTCGGCGGGCACGGCGACCCGGACCCGCTCCCACTCCCCCAGGTCCTCGCGGACCGTGACGGTGCCCGTGCCGTCGACGTGGCCCTGGACCACGTGCCCGTCCAGCCGACCGCCGGCGGGCACGCAGCGCTCCAGGTTCACGGTGTCCCCGGCGGCCAGCGCCCCGAGGTTGGTGCGCACGAGCGTCTCGCCGATGACGTCGGCCAGGAACTGCCCGGGGCCGATCTCCTCGGTGCGCGTGGCCGTGAGGCAGACCCCGTTGACGGCGAGGGAGCCGCCGTGCGGCAGGTCGGCCACGAGCGGGCCGGCGTCCACGAGGAGGCGGGCGCTCGTGCCGTCGGGGCGGGGGTCGACCGAGCGCACGGTGCCCTGGCCGGCGACGATTCCTGTGAACATGCGGTGCTACCTCTGTCTCTGTCCTGGTCTCTGACTCTGTCTGTCTGTCTGTCTGTCGGTCGGTCTTCGGGGCCGGCGGTCCGCTCAGTCCGGCGGGACGGGCCGCAGGTGGATCCACAGGTCGGGGCCGAGCTGCTGCACGGGCCCGCCGCCGGCGGGGTCGAGCCGCCACCGGGAGGCGTCCGCGAGGGTGCCGATGCCCAGCTCCTCGAAGGCGGGCCGTCCCGCCCCGAGCACGAGGGGCGCCTGGTAGAGGCTGAGCTCGTCGACGAGCCCCGCGCGCAGGAAGCCGGCGGCGACGGTGGCCCCGCCCTCGATCAGCACGTGGCGCACGCCGGCGTCGTAGAGCTCGGCCAGGGCGGAGTGGGGGTCGTGGGTGGCGACGTGCCGGAACCGCCCGTCGGTCCCGCGGATCGCGGCGTCCCGGGGCACGGGGCGCAGGCCCATGGCCACGCGCAGGGGCTGCCGCGGGACCACGCCGCCGTCGCCGGTGCGGGCGGTGAGCCGGGGGTCGTCGGCCAGGACCGTGCCGCTGCCCACGAGGACCGCGTCGGCGCGGG
>NZ_PDDL01000103.1:0-11934 GCF_020833785.1 Kocuria sp. CCUG 69068 | reverse complement strand
GGAGAGGTCCTGGCCGGGTGATCGGGCGAGGCGGGTGGCGGCGGCGCCGAGCACGCCGCCGGCGGCCACGAGGGCGAGCCGGCCCCAGAAGCTCATGGCAGGTCCTCCCCCGGGGCGCCGGGGGCCTGCTCGTCGGCGGCCCCGAAGCGGTCGGCCCGGTGGGAGCCGTGCGGCGCGGTGTCGCCCGTGAACGCCCGGCGGACGCCGTGCGAGAACGCGGCGACCTTGATCAGCGGCTGGCCCACGGTGGAGGCCACCAGGGAGGACAGCGCGGAGACGTTCGCGGAGGCGTCGGAGACGTTGGTCGTGATCCCGTCCACCTTCTCGAGCTGCGAGTTGGTGGTCGAGACGGTGCGGGTGACCTCGTCGATGAGGGGGACGGTCTCGTTGTTGAGCGAGCGGATCGTCAGCCGCAGCTCGTCGAAGACCTTGCCGAGCTTGAGGATCGGCACCGCGAGCAGGAGCACCAGCACGGCGAACACCCCCGCGGCGAGCAGTCCTGCGATTTCTCCACCGGTCATGGGGCGGCGCGCTCCTTGCTGGTCGGGTCGGGGGGCCGGGGCGGCAGGACCGCCCGGGCGTGCGGGGACGGGCACCGGCGCGGTGCCCGGGGATCAACTGTACCGAACGGAAGAGCCCGCGGCGCAGGCGCCGCGGGCTCTCCGCAGGGAAGGCCCTGCCCCGGGGGGTCCCGGCGGCAGGAGCCCGCAGGATCAGGCCATGCGGGCGTAGTACTCCACCACGAGCTGCTCCTCGCAGGTCACGGGGACCTCGGCGCGCTTGGGCTTGCGGACCAGCTTGGCCTGCAGCTTCTCGATCTGCACGTCGAGGTAGCCCGGGGTGTCGGGCAGCACGGCCTGGTGCGCGCCGGCGGCGGCGACCTGGAAGGGCACCATCTTCTCCGACTTGGCGTGCACGTGGATCAGCTGACCCTCCTTGACCTGGTAGGAGGGGCGGTCCACCCGCTCACCGTCCACCAGGATGTGGCGGTGCACGACCATCTGGCGGGCCTGGGCCATGGTCCGGGCGAAGCCGGAGCGCAGGACCAGGGCGTCCAGGCGGGACTCCAGCAGGGCGACCAGGTTCTCACCGGTCTGCCCCTCCTGGCGCTTGGCCTCGACGTAGGCGATGTGCATCTGCTTCTCGCGGATGTTGTACTGCGCCCGGAGACGCTGCTTCTCGCGCAGCCGGACGGCGTAGTCCGAGTCTGCCTTCCGGCGGGCACGGCCGTGCTCGCCGGGGCCGTAGGGACGGCGCTCGAAGTACTTCTCGGCCTTCGGGGTCAGGGCGATCCCGAGGGCGCGGGACTTGCGCACCTGGCGGCGCGCACGCGTGTTGTTAGCCACGTTTACCTTTCACAATGCGGTGCCCTCCCCCGTCCGGCGTGCGGTGCGGGGGGAGCGTGTTCTGTTCGGTCCGGCCTCCGAGGACGGGATCGGTCCCGCCGGAGAGGTGAGGATCAGCCGCAATCCTCCTGTCCTGCAAGCGCCGTGGCCGCGCGCCGCGCACCGTGGTTGAGGCGGTGCGCCGGGCGTGCGGGAGCACGGGCCTTGCCGGCCGACGTCCCACTATAGCGTGTGCGGGGCCGTGGCGCGCCCCGGGGTGCTCGCGGTGCGGGCCGGCCCCCGTCCCGGTCCCGGCGCGCCGGAGCGCCGCCCGGGAGTCCCGGACGGCGCTCGGGCGCACGAGCCCTCGGCGCGGACGCGGTCAGTCGACGTCCTCGTCCACCCAGTCGAAGGTCTTGGTGACGGCCTTCTGCCAGTTGCGGAACAGCCGGCCGCGCTCGGCGTCCTCCATCTGCGGCTCCCAGCGCTTGTTCTCGGCCCAGTTCGCGGTGACCTCCTCCGTCCCGGACCAGAAGCCGACGGCGATGCCCGCGGCGTAGGCGGCGCCGAGGGCCGTGGTCTCGGTGACCTCCGGGCGGATCACCGGGACCCCGAGCTGGTCCGCCTGGAACTGCATGAGCAGCTCGTTGGCGGTCATCCCGCCGTCCACCTTGAGCTCGGTGATGTCCACCCCGGCGTCGGCGTTCATCGCCTCGACCACCTCGCGGGACTGGTAGGCCGTGGCCTCCAGGGCGGCCCGGGCGATGTGGGCCTTGTTGACGTAGCGGGTCAGGCCCACCAGGGCGCCGCGGGCGTCCGAGCGCCAGTACGGGGCGAACAGGCCGCTGAAGGCCGGGACGAAGTAGGCCCCGCCGTTGTCCTCGACCGACGCGGCCAGGGACTCGACCTGCGGTGCTGAGGAGAGGATGCCCAGGTTGTCGCGCAGCCACTGGACCAGGGACCCGGTCACGGCGATGGAGCCCTCCAGGGCGTAGACGGCGTCCTGGTCGCCGATCTTGTAGCACACCGTGCTCAGCAGCCCGTTCTCCGAGTGCACCACCTCGGTGCCCACGTTCATCAGCACGAAGCTGCCCGTGCCGTAGGTGTTCTTGCCCATGCCCTTCTCGAAGCACGCCTGCCCGAACATCGCGGCCTGCTGGTCGCCGAGGATGCCGGCGATCGGCACGTCCTTGAGGAAGCCGCGGGTGCGGCCCTTGCCGTAGACCTCGGAGGAGGAGCGGATCTCGGGCAGCATCGACGTGGGGATGCCCATGTCGGCGCAGATCTCCTCGTTCCAGTCGAGGGTCGCCAGGTTCATCAGCATGGTGCGCGAGGCGTTGGTGACGTCGGTGACGTGCACCCCGCCGTCCACGCCGCCCGTCATGTTCCACACCAGCCAGGAGTCGGTGTTGCCCATGAGCAGGTCCCCGTGCTCGGCCCGCTCCCGGGCGCCGTCCACGTTGTCCAGGATCCACTTGACCTTCGGGCCCGAGAAATAGCTGGCCAGCGGCAGGCCCACCCGGTCCTTGTACCGGTCCGGGCCGACCTCCCCGCCGAGCTCCTCGGCGATCTTCTGGGTGCGGGTGTCCTGCCAGACGATGGCGTTGTAGACGGGCTCCCCGGTGGTGCGGTCCCAGACCACGGTGGTCTCGCGCTGGTTGGTGATGCCCACGGCGGCCAGGTCCCGGGCGTTGATCTCGGCGGAGGCCTCGGCGTCGGCGACGACCTTGCGGACGTTGCGCCAGATCTCCATGGGGTCGTGCTCCACCCAGCCGGCGCGCGGGAAGATCTGCTCGTGCTCGAGCTGGCCGGTGCTGACGATCGTGCCCCGGTGGTCGAAGATGATCGCGCGGGAGCTCGTGGTGCCCTGGTCGATGGCCATGACGTACTTGGTGTCGGTGCTCATGGGTGGTCCCTCACTTCGTTGTGGTGTCGTGGACGGGTCGGTCGGTGGTGGTGCGGGCGTCAGGCGGGAACGTTGGCATACAGCTGGTAGAAGCCGCCGGCGAGCACGGCGCCGATGAGCGGGCCCACGACCGGGACCCAGGCGTAGGCCCAGTCGCTGGAGCCCTTCCCGCGGATGGGCAGCACGGCGTGGGCGATGCGCGGACCGAGGTCACGGGCGGGGTTGATGGCGTAGCCCGTGGGCCCGCCGAGGCTCGCGCCGATGCCGACCACGAGCAGCGCCACGGCCAGCGGCCCGATCTCCGAGGGCGTGTTGCCGAAGAGCAGGATCACGATGACGAGGACGAACGTGCCGATCACCTCGGTGACCACGTTCCAGCCGTAGGAGCGCACGGCCGGGCCGGTGGAGAACACGGCCAGCTTGGTCTCCGCGTCGATGTCCTCGTCGAAGTGCTTCTTGTAGGCGAGGAAGGCCAGCACGGCGCCCAGGAAGGCGCCGATCAGCTCACCGGCGAAGTAGACGAGCGTGCTGACGAGGGTGACGGCCACCCCGGGGGCGTACTCCTCGGCGCCGCTGGCCCACAGCCCCACGGTCACGGCGGGGTTGATGTGCGCACCGGACTGCCAGGCGACGTAGACGCCGGCGAACACCGCCAGGCCCCAGCCGAAGTTGACCATCAGGAACCCGCCGCCGAGTCCCTTGGACCTCGGCAGTGCGACGTTGGCGACCACGCCGGCGCCGAGCAGGATCAGCATCGCGGTGCCCGCGACCTCGGACCAGAAGACGGTGGACAGGGAGATGGGCACGGTGGGCGCGACGGCCTGTACCACTGCGTTCGACATCGACAGCACTGCGACTCCTCAGGTGGTGCGGATTGGATGGACCGGCCGCCCGTCGGGGACGGCCGGTGGGGGGTGGGGTCGGGGGACGGGGCTCGGTGGGACGGGTGGGCGCTCAGGCCTCGGAGGGGCGCACGAGCTCCAGGACGTCGGGGGCCGCCGCCCGTGCGGCGGCGGCCGCGGTGTCGTCCGGGGTCCTCGCGGCCTCGTCCTCCGCCGCGCAGCGGAGCCGGTAGGCCTCGACCTCGGCCCCCCGCCGCCGGTCGTCCCAGCCGAGGGCCTCGGCCGCGAGGTCCGCGATCTCCTCGACCGCGTCGAGACCGTGGCGGGCCTGCTCCCACGTGAGCCGGGTGCGCGTGTCGAAGATGTCCTCGAGGTGCAGCGCGCCCTCGTGGGTGCAGGCGTGCACGATCTCCGCCCGCAGGTAGGCCGGGGCCCCCTCCAGGGGGCGGCCCAGGTCGGGGCGGTCCTCCACGAGCTCGGCGATCTCGGTGATCGCCGACCCGTAGCGGCCGAGCAGGTGCTGCACCCGCTCCTCGTTCCAGTCGTGCCGGGCGCCCAGGCTGCCGGCCTGGTGGCTGAGCGCGAGATAGCCCTCGGCGCCCAGCAGCGGAGTGCGGTCGGTGACCGAGGGCACGGCCTTGGCCCGCTCCTCGCCCAGGGCGAGGTCCACGGCGTCCTCGGCCATCACCCGGTAGGTGGTGAGCTTGCCCCCGGCGATCGTGATCAGCCCGGGGGCGACCTCGGTCACGGTGTGCTCGCGGGAGATCTTCGTGGACTGCGCGTCCCCGCCGCCCTTCTTCGTCCCGGGCTGCAGCAGCGGCCGCAGCCCGGCGTACGTGCCGATCACGTCCTCGCGGGTGAGCGGCCGGTCGAGGACCACGTTGGCGTGGTCGATGACGTAGTCGATGTCCTCCGCGGTGGCCACCGGGTTGACGAGGTCCTGGTGGTAGGGGGTGTCGGTGGTGCCGATGATCCAGTACCGCGCCCACGGGATGATGAAGAGCACGGACTTCTCGGTCTGCAGGATCAGCCCGCTCTCGCCGCGGATCCGCTCGCGGGGCACGATGATGTGGATGCCCTTGGAGGCGAGCACCTTCAGCCCGCCCTCGGCGTGGGCCAGGTCCTGGGTCTGCTCGGTCCAGACCCCGGTGGCGGCGATGACGGTCTTCGCCCGCACCGTGTGCTCCGCCCCCGTCTCGAGGTCGCGCACGGTGGCGCCGACCACCCGGCCGGTCTCGTCCGTGGGGAAGGACACGGCCCGCGTGCGGTTGGCGGCGAGCGCGCCGTAGCGCACGGCGGTGCGCACGATGGTGACGACGAGGCGGGCGTCGTCGACCTGGCCGTCCCAGTACTTGACGGCGCCGACCATGGAGCCGGGCTTGATGTCGGGGAAGACCCGCTGGACGCCCTTGAAGCTGTAGTGCCGCTGGTAGGGCAGGGTCGCGACCTTGGCGCCGATGTGGGCGAGGGCGTCGTAGAGGCCGATCCCGGCGGTGACGTAGGGCCGCTCCCAGAAGCGGTGGGTCAGCGGGTAGAGGAAGGGCACGGGCTTGACGAGGTGGGGGGCGAGGAAGTCCAGGAGCAGCTCGCGCTCGCGCAGCGCCTCGGAGACGAGCTTGAAGTCGAGCTGCTGGAGGTAGCGCAGGCCGCCGTGGACGAGCTTGGAGGACCACTGCGAGGTGCCGCCGGCCCAGTCCTGGGCCTCGACGATGCCGGTGCGCAGTCCGCGGGTCACGGCGTCCAGGGCGATGCCGGCGCCGGTGATGCCGCCTCCGACCACGAGGACGTCGAGCTCGGGGCCGTCGGAGAACTCGGCGAGTGCGCGGTCCCGTTCGGCGCTGGAGAGGGTGGGGTGGGCCATGGTGGGGAACTCCTCGGGGCGGGTGGTTGCGGTCGGGAAGGTGCTCTGCATCACACTCTGTCCTGGGTTGCACCTATGCTCAAAGCAAATGAACGGACGTGCAGGGAAGGGAGGGTCACATGCACGGTGATGCCGAGCTCCACCACGCGGCGGAGCTGTACTACGTGCAGGGCATGACGATGGAGGCGGTGGCGGACCGCTTCGGGGTCTCCCGCCCCACGGTCTCGCGGATGCTGCAGGCCGCCCGGGAGCGGGGCATCGTGCGGATCAGCCTCGCGGCTCCCCCGGACGCGGGACACGACCTGTCTCACCGGCTCCGGGAGGCCTTCGGGGTGACGGTGCACGTGGCGGGCACGCCGCGCACGGCCACGGAGCCGCAGCGGCTGGAGTCCGTGGCCCGGGCCGCGGCGGGGCTGCTGGGCGACTGGTTCGGGGACGGGATGACGCTGGCGGTCGCCTGGGGGATCACGACCTCCGCGATCGGGGGCCACCTGCAGCCGAAGGCCACGCGGGACGCGGTGGTCGTGCAGATGAACGGCGCGGTCAGCGCCCGTTCCACGGGGGCGGCGCAGTCCTCGGCGCTGCTCGGGCAGATGTCGGCGGCCTTCGGGGCCGCGCTGCTGCCCTTCCCCGCCCCCGCGTTCTTCGACCAGGAGGAGACGCGGCGGCTGATGTGGCAGGAGTCCTCGGTGCGGCGGGTGCTGGCGGTGCGCAACGCGGCGGACCTGGCGGTGTTCAGCGTGGGGGCCTTCCGCGGTCCGATGATCTCCCAGGTGTACACCAGCGGCTACCTGCCGGAGGACGCGCTCCGGGAGCTGTCCGCGCACCGGGTGGTCGGCGACGTGTGCACGGTCTTCCTGCGGGAGGACGGGACCTACGCCGACATCGACTACAACCGGCGGGCGAGCGGGCCCACGCCCATGGAGCTGCGGCGGATCCCGCGCCGGCTGTGCGTGGTGGCGGGGGACCACAAGGTGCCGGGCGTGGTGGGCGCCCTGCGGGCGGGCGTGGTCACGGACCTGCTCATCGACGAGCGCACGGCCGCGTCGGTGGTGCGCCACCTGTTCGGCCGCTGAGCCCGGCGGTCACCGGCCCCGGACGATGCCCCGCAGGATCTCGAGGCGGTGGGCGATCTCGCGCTCGCGGCCGTGCTCGGTGGGCCGGTAGTAGTCGGTGCCCACGAGCTCGTCGGGCGGGTACTGCTGGGCGGCCACGCCGTTGGGCTCGTCGTGGGAGTAGACGTAGCCCCGGCCGTGGCCGAGCTGGCCCGCGCCGGGGTAGTGGGCGTCGCGCAGGTGGAGCGGGACGGGTCCGGCTCGGCCGGCGCGGACGTCTGCGATCGCCTCGTTGATCGCGGTGTAGGCGGCGTTGGACTTCGGGGCGGTCGCCAGGTGCGCCACGGCCTGGGCCAGCGGGATCCGCCCCTCGGGCATGCCGATGAGCTGCACGGCGTCGGCGGCCGCCACCGCGGTCTGCAGGGCGGTCGGGTCGGCGGTGCCGATGTCCTCGGAGGCGGAGATGATGAGCCGGCGGGCGATGAACCGCGGGTCCTCCCCCGCCTCGATCATCCGGGCCAGGTAGTGCATCGCGGCGTCGACGTCGGAGCCGCGGATCGACTTGATGAACGCGCTGACCACGTCGTAGTGCTGGTCGCCGTTCTTGTCGTAGCGCACCGCCGCCCGGTCGAGGGCCTCCTCGGCGTGCTCCCGGGTGATCACCGGCACCGGCCGCGCGCGGTCCCCGCCGTCGTCCCCGTCCGTATCCCCGCCGGTGTCCCCGTCCGTGTCGTGGTCGTCCGGCTGCTCCGAGAACGCGACCCCGGCGGCGGCCTCGAGGGAGGTCAGGGCCTTGCGGGCGTCCCCGCCGCACAGGTCCAGGAGGTGCTCGCGGGCCTCCGCGGTGAGCTCCACCTCGCCGTTCAGTCCCCGGGGGTCGGCGACGGCCCGGTCCAGCAGCGCCCCGATGTCGGCGCGCTCCAGCGGCTGCAGCGTGAGCAGCAGCGAGCGCGAGAGCAGCGGCGAGATCACCGAGAAGGACGGGTTCTCCGTGGTGGCCGCGACCAGCACCACCCACTGGTTCTCCACCCCGGGCAGCAGCGCGTCCTGCTGGGCCTTGGTGAAGCGGTGGATCTCGTCGAGGAACAGCACCGTGGTGCGCCCGTGCAGGTCCCGGTCCGTGAGCGCCTCGTCCATCACCTTCCGCACGTCCTTGACGCCGGCGGTGATCGCGGAGAGCTCCACGAACTTCCGGGACACGCCCCGGGCGATCACGTGGGCCAGGGTGGTCTTGCCCGTGCCCGGGGGGCCCCACAGGATGATCGACGACGGTCCCGCCGGGCCCCGGTCCTCCCCCGCCAGCACCTGCAGCGGGGAGCCGGGCTTGAGCAGGTGCTGCTGGCCCACGATCTCGTCGAGGCGGCGCGGGCGCATCCGCACCGCCAGCGGCGCCCGGGAGCGCCGCGCCCGGCCGGCCGGGCGGGCGGCACGGTCCGCCCCGTCCCCGGCGGCGCGGGGACCGGGGTCGGGGGCGTCGAGGTCATCGAAGAGGGAGCCGGTCACCCCCTCAGGCTAGCGGCTGCACCCGTCGCGGCCTGTCGGACGAGGGGGCACAGGGCGTACGATCAGCACGCTGATCACGTCGGTGCCGGCGGCGGGCGCGCTCCGCCCGGCGACGGCCACGACCGCTGCGGCGCGGGGTCCACCGGGGATCCCGCCCGGCCGTTCCAGGAATGAGGTACCGGTGTTCGAGGCCCCGAGTCTGCTCTTCGCCGCCGCCGGGCTCGCCGTGTTCGCGGCCGCCCTGCTGCCCCGCCTGCTCGTGCGGGCCCCCGTGTCGATGCCCATGGTGTTCCTGGCCGCCGGGGCGGTGATCTTCGCCCTGGCCGACACCCTGCCCGACCCGGACCCGGTGGCCCACAGCGCCGTCACCCTGCACCTGAGCGAGATCTGCGTGATCGTCTCGCTGATGGGCGCCGGGCTGGCCCTGGACCGACCGCTGGGCTTCCGGCGCTGGGCCACGACCTGGCGGCTGCTGGGGATCGCCATGCCCCTGAGCCTGCTCGGGGCGGCCCTGCTGGGCTGGTCGGTGCTGGGGCTGAGCGCGGCCGGGGCCGTGCTCGTGGCCGCGGCGCTGGCCCCCACCGATCCGGTCCTGGCCTCCGAGGTGCAGGTCGGGGAGCCCTCGGAGTCGCAGGAGGACCTCGAGGGCGAGGACGAGGTCCGTTTCGGGCTCACCTCCGAGGCGGGGCTCAACGACGGCCTGGCCTTCCCGTTCGTCTACCTCGCCATCGCCCTGAGCGTGGTGGGCACCGCTCCCGGCGCGTGGCTGCCGCACTTCCTGAGCGTGGACGTGGCCTGGCGGATCGCGGTCGGCTGTCTCGCCGGGGTCCTCGTGGGCCTGCTCCTGCGGCGGCTCTTCTTCCGCTCCCGGCTCGACAGCGTCCGCACGACCGCGCAGACCGAGGGGTTCGTGGCCCTGGCCGCCACCTTCCTCACCTACGGTCTGACCGAGATGGTCGAGGGCTACGGGTTCATCGCCGTGTTCGTGTGCGCCGTGACCATCCGGGCGGGCGAGCGGGTGCACGGCGCCCACGGCGTGCTGCACAGCTACATCGAGCAGCTCGAGCGGCTGCTCACCGTGGTGGTGCTCGTGCTCCTGGGCGGCGCCGTGGCCCGGGGGCTGTTCGCCGGGCTCAGCTGGCGGGAGGTGCTCGTCGCGGCGGCCTTCCTGCTGCTGGTGCGCCCCCTCGCCGGCTGGATCAGTCTGCTCGGCGGCCGGACGGGACCGTGGGAGCGCGGCGTGCTCGCCTTCTTCGGCGTGCGCGGCATCGGCTCGATCTACTACCTCGCCTACGCCCTGTCCGAGGGCGAGTTCGCCGCCGAGGACCAGGCCCTGTGGCGCATCGTGGGGCTGGTGGTCGTCGGCTCGGTCCTGCTGCACGGGGTCACCGCGGGGCCCGTCATCGCGGCCCTCGACCGCGCCCGGGAGCGGAAGGCCCGCGAGGAGACGGGCTCCGAGGAGGCCGCTCCCCGCACGGCGATCTGACGGCCCGCGCCGGCCCCGGTCTCAGCCCCGCCGGGGCCGTTCCAGCTCGGCGCTGTCCAGGACCAGGGTGAACGGGCCGTCGTTGACGAGCTCCACCTGCATCGCCGCCCCGAAGCGGCCGGTCGCCACGCGCGCGCCGAGCTCCCGCAGCGCGGCGACGTACGCCTCGAACACGGGCTCCGAGACGGGGCCGGGGGCGGCGGCCGACCACGAGGGGCGCCGGCCCCGGCGGGCGTCGCCGTAGAGGGTGAACTGGCTGACGGCGAGCACCGGGGCGCCGAGGTCGGCGCAGGACCGCTCGCCCTCCAGCAGCCGCAGCGTCCAGGTCTTCTCGGCGAGCTTCGCGGCCGTCGCGGCGTCGTCGTCGTGGGTCACGCCCACCAGGGCCAGCAGCCCCGGCTCCTCGACGGCCCCCACGACCTCTCCTCCGACGGTCACGGCGGCCCGGGACACTCTCTGCAGAACGATGCGCATGGGCCCCAGTCCACCACAGGACCGGGCGCACCCGGGGCCCCGCTAGCCTCGTCCCATGACCACCGCGCGCAGCACGCCCCGACCGAGCACCCTGGTGGCCGAGGTGTTCGCGCCCGCCCCGCTGGTGCTGTCCCTGCTGGTGCTCGCCGGCTGGTCGGGGGCCGGGTGGTCCGGGGCCCTGTGGGGTCTGGGGACGGCGGTGGTCGTGGCGTCGCTGCCGATGCTCGTGCTGCGGGTGCTGGCCCGGCGCGGGCGGGTGGACGGGCACTTCGTGCGCGCCCGGGCCCAGCGGCTGCCGGTCTACGCCGCCACGGGGGTGCTCACGGCGCTCGTGGTGGTCGCCGAGCTCGCGCTGGGCGCCCCTCCGGTGGTGCCGGTGACCACGGCGTTCGTGCTGCTGGGCCTGCTGGTGCTGCTGGTCGTGACCCTGTGGTGGAAGGTCTCCGCCCACGTGGCGATGGCCGCGTGCTGGGCCGTGGGGCTCGGCGTCCTCAGCGCCCCGTGGGCGGCGCTGGCCGCGGCGCCGGTGCCGGTCGCGGTGGCCGTCTCGCGGGTGCGCACCGGGGACCACACCCCGGCGCAGACGGTCGTCGGGGCCCTGATCGGCGTGCTCGTCGCGCTGGTCTGGGCGTCGGCCGCGC
Organism: Kocuria sp. CCUG 69068; assembly: GCF_020833785.1. Classification (NCBI taxonomy): domain Bacteria; kingdom Bacillati; phylum Actinomycetota; class Actinomycetes; order Micrococcales; family Micrococcaceae; genus Kocuria; species Kocuria sp. CCUG 69068. The sequence continues at coordinate 841 of NZ_PDDL01000103.1, read as the reverse complement.
GCACGGTGCTCTGACCGGCGCCCGGGCCGGTTCAGCCCAGGACCGAGAAGCCCGGGGGCAGCGGCCGCCGGCCCGTGAGCGCCAGCAGGACCCCGGGCAGGTGCCCGCCGTGGGCGGCGAGCTCCAGCGCCGTCCGTCCGGCGTCGGCCAGGACGTGCTCGGGGGGTCTCCGGTCCAGCCCGCAGGCCCCGGCGACGTCCAGGCCGTGGACCGCCAGCTCGAACGTGCGGGTGGGCACGTAGGCGCGCAGCCGGGTGCCGCCCACCAGGGTGCGGATCAGCGGGTCCTCGTCGACGGGCACCTGCGCCAGGGCGTCCCGGGCCCGGTCCAGCGAGGCCCGGACGGTGGCGGACGGATGCCGGCCGAGCTCGCGGCCGGCGGCGACGCCCCGGGCCTCGACCTCAGCGGGGTCCGTGGCCGCGGCGGAGAGCGCGTAGTACTGGGCCGTGCCGGTGCAGGTCTCGTCGTCGGCGGGGACCGTGAGATAGGTGCCGAGCGTGACGAGCGCGCGGTGGGTGTGCCCCACGAGCGCCCGGACGTCCCAGGCGCCCAGGCCCGGCCGGGTCCAGTGGTGCGGGCGGATCTCCCCGACGAGGTCGGCGAACCAGGCCCCGGCGTCGAGGAGGGCGGTGCGGGCGGCGGCGGGATCACGGCTCATGGGCTCCCCTGGGTGCTCGGCGCGGGGGCGGGTCCGGTCGGCGGGATCCGGCCCCGGAGGTGCCCGAAGCCTACTGCGCGGCGACGGCGGGAGGGCCGATGTTGCGCCTGGTTGCGCCCGCTCCTCCGGGCCCCGGGCGCCGGCGGCGCCCGGGACACGGGCCGGGCCGGGGCGCCCGGACGG
>NZ_PDDL01000102.1:0-12382 GCF_020833785.1 Kocuria sp. CCUG 69068 | reverse complement strand
GCCGGCCGGTGACCGGCCACCCGGCGGCCGCGCCGGAGCCCGCGGCCGCGCCGGAGCCCGCCGCCCGCCCGTGGGACGTGTGGCAGCTGTTCTTCGAGACCACCGCCCGGCTGACCACGGAGATCGAGGCGCGGCTCAAGGAGCACGGCTGCTCGCTCATGGACTACCAGGTGCTCCTGCTGCTGCGCAACGCCGAGGACCACCGGCTGCGGATGGGGGAGCTGGCCCAGCGGCTGGTCTTCTCCCCGAGCCGGCTCAGCTACCAGATCGGCGTGCTGGAGAAGCGCGGCTGGGTGCGGCGCCGGCGCTGCGCCGAGGACGCGCGCGGCCTCGAGGCCGAGCTCACGGAGGAGGGGCTGCGCGCCTTCCGGCGCCTGCGGCCCGCCCACGCCCGCGACGTCGAGGAGCTGTTCCTCCGTGCGCTCGAGGGCGACGACGCCGACCGGCTGGCCGCCGTCATGGACCGGCTGGCCCGCCGTCTGGCCTGAGGACGGGGCTGCGGCGTCCCGGTCCGCGAGCTCAGCGCAGTGCCGCCCGCACGCCCGGCCGGGCGGCCACCACGAGCCAGGCCACGTCCACGACGGCCTTGAGCGCGCCCGTCACGAGCCCGATCGACGTGCCCGCCGGGACCACGAGCAGCAGCACGGCGTTGGCCACGGTGGTCAGGAGCGCCATGGACGCGAAGACGATGCCGAGGATCCACGCCCACTGCCGCTGCTCGCGCAGCGGGAAGTACACCAGGGCGTAGAGCCCGGCGGTGAACCCGAGGCCGAACAGGAGCGAGATGGCGAGGACGACTGTCCCGAACGCCCCTGCGGGCAGGCCGGTGTACTGCTCGGGCGCCGCCAGGTACCCCACCGCGCTGCCGAGGACCGCGACCACGAAGGACGCCACGGTGAGCCGAAGCAGCAGCCGCAGATCGGCCGTCACCGGGGGCCGGGGCGGGCGGGCCCTCGCGTAGGGAGGAGCGCCGGGCGGCGGCGGGCCGCCGTGGCCCCGGGGCTGGTGGGGCTGCTGGGACATCGTCGGTGCCTCCTGACGCACGGGCCTGACACGGGGAGGGCCCTGCGCAGGGCCCAGCACCGAACCTATCCGCTGGAATCGCCTTCGCGAACACCTGGCGGCGACGTGGCCCCGGTGCGGCGGAGCGTGACGCCCGGATCCGCTCAGGCGGGGGAGGTCCCGGCGGCGACGAGCGCCGCGGTCGCCGCCGCGATCGCCTGCTCCTCGTCGGTGGGCACCACGAGGACCTCCAGTGCGGATCCCGGCGCGGAGATCCGGCGGACCTCCCGCGAGCGGGCGGCGTTGGCGTCGTCGTCGAGCACGACCCCGAGGGCGCCCAGCCGCCCGCAGACGCGGGCGCGGAAGGCCGAGGCGTTCTCCCCGATCCCGGCCGTGAAGACCAGCGCCTGCGCGCCGTCCACGGCCACGTGGTAGCCGCCCACGTACTTCGCCAGGCGGTGGGCGGCCATCTCCAGGGCCAGCTCGGCGCGCTCGTCGCCGCGGTCGGCGGCCTCCTGGACGGCGCGCATGTCGTGGTCGCCGGCGATCGCCCGCAGACCGGACTCCTTGTTGAGCACGGCGTCGAGCCGCTCGGGGGTCATCCCGGGGTCCCGGCGCAGGACGGCCGTGACCACGGACGGGTCCAGGTCCCCGGTGCGGGTGCCCATCACCAGGCCCGCCAGGGGGGTGTAGCCCATCGACGTGTCGTAGGAGGCGCCGTCCTTGACCGCCGTCACCGACGCGCCGTTGCCCAGGTGCGCCACCACGCAGCTGAACCGTTCGCGCGGGACGCCCAGGAACTGCGCCGCCTGACCTGTCACCCAGTCGTGGGACGTGCCGTGGAACCCGTAGCGGCGGATCCCCCACCGCTCGTAGAACTCCTCCGGCACGGCGTAGCGCCACACGTGCTCGGGCATGGTGCGGTGGAACGCGGTGTCGAACACGCAGATCTGCGGCAGGTGCGGCCACGTCTTCTGGACGGCCCGCAGGCCCAGGACGGCGGCGGGGTTGTGCAGGGGAGCCAGCGGGACCAGCCGCTCGATGTCGCGGATGATCTCGTTGGTCGCGAGCACCGGCGCGGAGAAGCGCTCGCCGCCGTGGACCACGCGGTGGCCCGCGGCGTCGATCGTGCGCCCCTCCAGCTCGGTCTCGAGCCGCTCCGCGAGCAGCTCGAGCGCCTGCGTGTGGTCCGCGATCCGCGAGCTGCCGATGTTCTCGATCAGCCCGGAGGCCAGCACCGTCCCGCCGTCCGCACCGGCCTCGAGCTCCCGGACCTGGTACTTGAGCGAGGACGAGCCGCAGTTGACGACGAGCACGAGCATGGAGGACTCCCTGGGGCTGTGGCGACGGGCATGGGGACGGGGACGGTGCGAGCGGTGGGCCGGTGGGTCACATGCCCTGCGCCTGGATCGCGGTGATCGCGACCGTGTTGACGATGTCGTCCACGGTGCACCCGCGCGAGAGGTCGTTGACGGGCTTGCGCAGCCCCTGCAGCACCGGGCCCACGGCCACGGCGCCGGCCGACTGCTGGACGGCCTTGTAGGTGTTGTTGCCGGTGTTGAGGTCCGGGAAGACGAACACGGTCGCCCGGCCGGCCACGGCGGAGCCGGGCAGCTTGGAGGCCGCGATCGAGGCGTCCACCGCGGCGTCGTACTGGATGGGGCCCTCCACCTCGAGCCCCGGGTCCGCGCCGCGCACGATCTCGGTGGCCGTCCGGACCTTGTCCACGTCCTCGCCGGAACCGGACCCGCCGGTCGAGTAGGACAGCATCGCCACCCTGGGCTCCACCCCGAACTGGCGGGCGGTGCGGGCGGAGGCGAGCGCGATGTCCGCGAGCTGCTGGGCGTCCGGGTTGGGGTTCACGGCGCAGTCGCCGTAGACCAGGACGCGGTCCTCGAGGAGCATGAAGAACACGGAGGAGACGATCCTCACGCCCTCGGAGGTCTTCACGAACTCCAGGGCGGGGCGGATCGTGTTGGCGGTGGTGTGCGCGGCGCCGGAGACCATGCCGTCCACGTCCCCCATCTGCACCATCATGGTGCCGAAGTAGGAGCCGTCGAGCATCCGCTCCAGTGCCGTCTCCGGCTGCACGCCCTTGTGGGCGCGCAGCCGCACGTACTCCCCGGCGTACTTCTCGCGCAGCGCGTCGTCGTGCTCGAAGTCCACGAGGGTCAGCCCGTCCTCGGCGAAGTCGAGGTTGATGCCCTCCGTCTGGCACAGCTGGGCGATCCGCCCGGGGTCGCCCAGGACCGTGAGGTCGCAGAAGTTGCGGCGGTGGATCATCTCGGCGGCCCGCAGGATGCGGGGGTCCTCGCCCTCGGGCAGCACGATGTTCTTCCGGTCCGCCCGGGCCGTCTCGACGAGCTCGTGCAGGAAGCGCAGGGGCGTGCGCTTGGCCGGGCGCGGCAGGTCGAGCCGGCTCACGAGCTCCTCGCCGTCCACCCGCCGGGCCCACTCGCCGAGCGCGGCCGCGACCTTGCGCGGGTGCGCCCCGGAGAGGGTGCCCCGGGTCCGGGACACCTCCCGGGCGGCCCGGTAGGTGTCCAGCCCGGTGGTCAGCACGGGGAACGGCGCCGCGGCGGTGAGCTCCCGGATCCGCCCCTCGGTCTCGAAGCCGCCCGTGAGCAGCATCCCGGAGGGGACGGGCAGGGCGGGGGAGAGGGCGGAGGCCAGGGACGCGACGACGATGTCGGAGCGGTCCCCCGGCGTGATGACGAAGTCGCCGTCGGCGAGCTGCTCGAGGTAGTGGCCCACGGTCATCGCGGCGATCTTCACGCCCTTGACGTCCCGGTCCAGGGAGACCGCGGACGGGCCGTCCCCGAACCCGTGCCTGTCCCGCAGCTCGGCGACGGTCGGCGCGGCCACCGCCTCGTTCTCGGCGATGACGTACACGGGCAGACCCCGCACGCCGCGGGCGGCGTTGTGCTCGATCTGCTCCACCCAGTCGGGGCGGGCGCGGTTGACGATGACCGCGAAGATGTCGCACCGCACCTGGTTCAGCTCGGCCCTGGTGACCTCGACCGCGTTGAGCACGTCCTCGGGGCTCTCGGACTCGTCGGCGCCGATCACGGCCAGCACGGAGGCGCCCAGGTTGTTGGCCATCCGGGCGTTCATGTCGAACTCGGCGGTGGCCGCGTTGTGCGCCAGGAGGTCGGTGCCGTCCACCACGATCACGTCGCAGTGCCGGGCCATCTCGCCGTAGACGGTCACGGCCATCGCGTCGAGCTCGTCGTGGTCCCCCGCGGCGAGCAGCTCCCGGGTGCGCGCCAGGGAGATGCCGCCGCGGCAGCGCTCGTCCGGGAGGTCGAAGTTGCGCTTCATCAGCTGCACCATCGGGTCCTCCGCCGGGGTCTCCCCGAGGTGGACGGGCCGGAAGTAGCCCAGGCGGTCCGTCTTGCGGAACAGCGAGTCGGCCAGGCCGAGGGCCACGAGCGACTTGCCGGACTGCGGCGTCATGGCGCTGACGTAGATGCCTTGGGTCATGGTGGCGGGGTCCTCCGACGGTCGGGCTGGGTCCGTGCCCAGTCTAGGGCCCACCCGCCGGAGGGCCGGGTGCGGGGCCGCTCAGGCCAGGGAGAGGAACATCTTCTCCAGCTCGGCCTTGTCGAGGCTCGGGTCCTCCGAGCGCAGGCACTGGTCCAGGCCCGTGGCGATGATGGAGAAGCCGGCCTTGTCGAGGGCGCGGGAGACCGCGGAGAGCTGCGTCACCACGTCCTTGCACTCGCGGCTCTCCTCGAGCATGCGGATGACGGCGCCGAGCTGGCCCTGGGCCCGCTTGAGCCGGTTGATGGTGGGGGTGAGGTCCTGGGGGTCGAGTTGCACGGGGCGCTCCTGGGTGTGGTGGTTGCTCCGACGATTCTATACCCCCTGGGGGATCTTGCATACCCAGGGGGGTATAGTGCATCATGGAGTCACACCCACCGTCACCCGGAAGGAACTGCCGCATGACCTCGAAAGTCGCCCCCGCCGAGCTGAAGTCCTGGATCGAGTCCGGAGAGGAGGTCGCCGTCCTCGACGTGCGCTCCGCCGCCGAGTTCGCCGCCGAGCACATCGACGGCGCCTACAACGTCCCCGTCGACCTCGTGGCCGACCACGCGCAGGACATCGCCGCGGCCCTCGGCGGCAAGGTCGCCCTGATCTGCCGCTCCGGCGCCCGGGCCACCCGCGCCCAGGACATCCTCTCCTCGGCCGGCACCGAGAACACCTACGTCGTCGACGGCACCGTCGACGACTTCGAGAAGGCCGGCGGCGCGGTCGTCCGCGGCGCCTCGACCTGGGCCATGGACCGTCAGGTCCGCATGGTCGCCGGCTCGCTCGTGCTGGCGAGCGTGGTGGGCGGGCAGCTGGTCTCCCCGAAGCTGCGCGCCGTCGCCGCGGGCGTCGGCGGCGGGCTCGCGTACTCCGCGCTGTCCAACACCTGCGCCATGGCCAACGTGCTCTCGAAGATGCCCTGGAACCAGGGCGCCAAGGATCCCTCCAAGGACGCCGTGCTGGAGCAGCTCACCGCCCAGTGATCCGTCCAGTGATCCGCCGGGTCGACCCCGCGGACTGATCCGCCGGCCCCGCCGCCACGCCGTTCGCGTGGCGGCGGGGCCGTCGTCGTCCCCGGGGTTCACCCGGACGCCGCCGGGTGGGAGGATGGGGGCATGCTGGTTGCCTTCTCCGTCTCCCCGTCCGGCGGCGAGAACCCGAGCGGTTCCGTCCACGACGCCGTCGCCGCCGCCGTCCGCGTGGTCCGCGAGTCCGGACTGCCGCACGAGACCGACGCCATGTTCACCACGATCGAGGGCGAGTGGGACGAGGTCATGGACGTCGTCAAGCGCGCCACCGAGGCCGTGGGCCGCTACGGGCCCCGGGTCTCGCTCGTGCTCAAGGCCGACATCCGCCCCGGCCACACCGGTGAGCTGCAGGGCAAGGTCGAACGCCTCGAGGCCGCGATCCAGCGGCAGGCCATAGAGTCCTGAGCGCTGCCCCCGCGGCGGTCCGCCTGCGGACCGCAGGACCGTCCGACGCCGGGGCCTGGTCCGCCCTGCACCTGCGCTGCCTCGACGAGACCTACCGTCCGCTCTTCGGGGACGCCTTCGCCGACCGGCAGCAGGCCGCGGCCGAGCGCACCGCCGGCTACGACCTCGCCCTCCTCGCGGACCCGCACGTGCGCACCCTCCTCGCGGTCGACGACGACGGGGCCGCCCTCGGGCTGGTCTCCGCCGGCCCGGCCCCCGCCGCGTGGGAGGGGCGGGCCGGGGTGCCCGCCCCGCTCGTCCCGCTGCAGCTGTTCCAGCTCTACGTGCTGCGGGCCGCCCACGGCACGGGCCTCGGCGCCGCCCTGCAGGAGGCCGCGATCGGCTCCGCGGACGCGTACCTGTGGATCATGGACGGCAACGCCCGCGCGGAGCGCTTCTACGCCAGGCACGGCTTCCGGGCCCTGGCCGAGTCCTTCCCCGCCGGCGGGCCCTGGACCGGGCAGCGCATGCACCGCATGCTGCGGACGGGGACCGCGTGAGCCGCGCGTCCCGCCGCTCGCGCACGGCGCCGGCGCCCGCCGGGCCCACCGGCCCCGCGGCCGGGAGCTACGAGATCTCGACCGGCACCGCCGAGCTCGTCCCGGACGCCTACGCCCCCGGCTCCTGGGTGCTGCACGTCAACGGCGTCCCCTCCTCCCACGTGGACCCGGAGCACCCCGAGCGGCTGGACTTCGAGTACATGCGCTGGATCGCCGCGGTCGTGGACGCCCACCTCGCCGCCCGCCCGGACCCGGAGCGGCTGCGGGTGCTGCACCTCGGCGGCGGCGCCTGCTCGCTCGCCCGCTACCTCGCCCACGCGCACCCGGCGGCGCGGCAGGTCGTCGTCGAGCTCGACGGGCGGCTCGCCGAGCTGGTCCGGGAGTGGTTCGACCTCCCGCGCGCCCCCCTGCTGCGGATCCGGGTGGGGGAGGCCCGCGCCGTCACGGAGTCGCTGAGTCCGGCCACCCGGGACGTCGTGGTCCGCGACGTCTTCGCCGGCGCCGTGACCCCCGAGCCGCTCACCACGGTGGAGTTCGCCCGGCACGTGCGGCGCGTCCTGGCCCCCGGCGGGCTGTACGTGCTCAACTGCGGCGACACCCGGGACCTCGCCGGGGCGCGCGCCGAGCTCGCCGCGCTGTCCGAGGTGTTCGAGCACGTCGCCGCCGTGGCGGACCCGGCGATGCTCAAGGGCCGCCGCTACGGCAACATCGTGCTGGCCGCCTCCTCCGCCCCGCTGCCGCTGGAGCGCTCGCCCGGGGCGGCCGCGCTCGGCCGGGAGCTGCTCGGCGGCGCGGTGCCCGCCCAGTACAAGGACGAGGCGTGGGTGCGCTCCTTCGTGGGCGGCACCCCGCCGCGCCACGACCCGGTCGCCGAGGGGGCGCGCGATGGCGCCTGAGCCCGCGACCGAGCAGGACGTGCGCGGCCTCGCCCGGCGGCACGGCCTGGACCTGGAACAGGGGACCGTCCGGTTCGAGGAGGCGGGTCTGGACTACCGGGTGGCGTTCGCCGCCGCCTCCGGGACCGGCGAGCAGTGGGTGCTGCGGATCCCGCGCCGCCCCGACGTCGCGGCGAAGGTGGCCGACGAGCTGCGGATCCTGGACTTCGTGCGCCCGCGGCTCCCGGTCGCGGTGCCCGACTGGCGGATCGCGGGCCCGGAGCTCGTCGCCTATCCGCTGCTGCCCGGCCGGCCCGGTCTCACCCTCGACGCCGCGGGGCAGCCGGTCTGGCACTACGACACCGCCTCCCCGGAGCACGCCCGGTCCCTGGCGGAGGTCGTCGCGTCCCTCCACCGCCTCGACCCCGCCGCCGCCGCGGCGGCGGGGGTCTCCGCCGAGACTCCCGAGCAGGTGCGCCGGCGGTGGGCGGCCGACCTCGAGCGGGTGCTCGGGGGGTTCGACGTCGCCGCGGAGCTCGCGGCCCGGTGGCGGGCCTGGCTCGACGACGACGGGCTGTGGCCGCGCCGCACCGTCCTCACGCACGGCGAGCTCTATCCCGCCCACCTGCTGCTCGACGACAGCAGCCGCATCCTGTCCGTCCTGGACTGGACGACGGCCGGCGTCGGCGACCCGGCCCTGGACCTCATGTACCAGCACCTCATCGCCCCGCCCGAGTCCTTCGCGGCGACCGTCCGCGCCTACGAGGAGCTCACCGGCCGCCACGAACCCCGCCTCGCCGACCGCTGCGAGGCCCTCGTGGCCGCAGGACCCCTCAACTACGCCCTCTTCGCCCTGGCGTCCGGGGAACCGGGCCACCGCGAGGCCGCCGCCGCGCAGCTGCGTCCCTGAGGTCCCCACGCTCCACCGTCCGGCCGCGCCCTATCCTGGCGGGATGGACAACCGCACCGAGGTCCGCGACTTCCTCGTCTCGCGCCGGGCCAAGCTCACCCCGGCCCAGGCCGGTCTGCCGGCCGGGGGCAACCGCCGGGTGCCGGGGCTGCGCCGCTCCGAGGTGGCGGCCCTGGCCGGGGTGAGCGTGGAGTACTACGCCAAGCTCGAGCGCGGGGCGGTCGCCGGGGCCTCGGCCTCGGTGCTGGAGGCGGTCGCCGCCGCCCTGCGCCTGGACGAGACCGAGCGGGCGCACCTGCTCGACCTGGCGCGGGCGGCCGACGGCGTGTCCGCCGCACGGCGCCCGCGCCGCCGGGCGTCGCGGCAGGCGAGCTCCCGGCCGGGGCTGCAGTGGGCGCTGGAGGCGATCACCGGCGGGGTGGCGTTCGTGCGGAACCAGCACCAGGACCTGCTGGCCACCAACGCCCTGGGGCGCGCCTTCTACGCCCCGCTGCTCGGGGACGGCGGACGCACCCCCAACCTGGCCCGGTTCCAGTTCCTGGATCCGGCCTCCCGGGAGTTCTACCCGGACTGGGAGGTGTTCGCGAGCATGTGCGTGGCGATCATGCGCGCCGAGGCCGGCCGCGACCCGCACGACCGGGCGATGCAGGACCTGGTCGGGGAGCTGTCCACCCGCAGCGAGACCTTCCGCACCCTGTGGGCCGCCCACGACGTGCGCACCCACGGCACCGGCACCAAGCGCTTCCGCCACCCGGTGGTGGGGGAGCTGACGCTGGCCTACGAGGAGCTGGCCGTCACCGCCGAGCCCGGGCAGGTCCTCATGATCTACACCGCCGAACCGGGCTCGCCCTCGGCCGAGCGGCTCCGGCTGCTCGGATCCTGGGCGGCCGACCGGCACGCCGCCGTCCCCGAGCGCTGATCCGCGGCTGCGGCACGTGCACGGCGCGGCACCGGTGCGAGCCGCTCGCACCGGTGCCGCGCGCATCCTGGGTCAGTCCTGCAGCGCGAGCAGCGCCGTGCTGTCGGCCGCCGTGCCCGCCAGCTGCGGCGCCCACCCGTCGTCGCGCCCCTGTCGGTCGAGGGGTCGCCATCGGCGAGAACATGCCGCGCTGAACGTCGGAACGCGACCCGCCGCGTGTGCTGGGCGCGGAGGCGACCCCGCGGCGGCATTCCGGTGGGCTCGGGGATCAGCGGGAGGCGCGCGAGGCCTCGACCGACGACACGAACTCCCGGGCCAGCTCCACCAGCTCCTGGGTGCGCTCGATCTGCGGCATGTGCCCGGTGTCCGGGAAGACGTGCAGCCGGGCGCCGGGCAGGGCGGCGGCCGCGGCCTCGGCGTGGTGGGCCGGCAGCACGGCGTCGGCCTCGCCCCACACCACGAGCACGGGCAGGCCCGAGGCCCGCACCTTCTCCAGCAGGGCCCTCCGCCAGCCGGGCAGGACGCCGATCACCGGCAGCCCGATGCTCCGGTAGGTGCCCAGGAACGTGGCCCGGAAGTCCGGCTGGGCGCCCACCCGCGCCGCGTGCCGCAGCAGCTCCGGGGTGGCCAGGGCCGGGTCGAAGAAGCAGTTCTGGTTCGACCGCACCGCGGCGGCCCGCGCCAGCGGCCGGAACCGGCGGCCCACCACGGGCAGCCGGGACAGCCCCGCCCACACCATGGGCAGGGGGGAGACGTTGGCCTCCCGGCCGAACCCGGCGCTGTTGGCGAGCAGCAGCCCCGCGACCCGCCCGGGGTGCTCGGCGGCCACGGTCATGGCCACGGCGCCGCCCAGGGAGTTGCCCATGAGGTGCACCGGCCGCTGCTCGCCGAGCGCGTCGAGCACGCCGACCACGGCGCGGGCGAACGTCCCGAGCCCCGGCCGGTCCGCGCCGGCGGGGGTGAGCCCGAAGCCGGGGAGGTCCATGCTCAGCACGCAGTGGTCCCGCGCCAGCAGGTCGTGGGCGGCCGACCAGTCCTCGAGGCTCCGGCCGATGCCGTGCAGCAGCACGACCGGCGGCGCCTGCGCGGGCCCGGAGCGGCGGATGCGCACGGGCCGGCCGGCGACCTCCACCGTCGTCGTCGTGGCCCCCGGGGTGTCGGCGGGGGAGTCCGCGGCGGGGACGGGGGCGTGCCGGTCGGTCATGCGTGGGCCTCCTGCGGGCGGGCGCCGCGGCGGGCCGCGGTGCGGGGGATCAGGTCGAGGGTGCGGGAGAGCGGGGTGCGCAGGGTGGTCGCGGTGTCCAGCAGGTAGTTCTGCCGCACCCGCCACGGGTGCCGGTCGCCCTGGCGCGGGAAGGCGCCGATCGCGCGCCGGACGTAGCCGGAGCTGAGGTCCAGCAGCGGCTGCTCGGCCATGCCCCGGGGGGCGCGCGGCACCACGGCCCCGGCGTCGTGGCGCTCCAGGTGCCGCAGCACCCTGCACACCAGCCGGTGGGTGAGGTCCGCGCGCAGGGTCCAGGACGCGTTGGTGTAGCCGATGCACAGCGCGAAGTTCGGCACGCCGGTCAGCATCGCCCCGTTCCACACGAACTGCTCGGCGAGCTCCACCGGCGTCCCGTCCACGGTCAGGACGATCCCGCCGAAGGGGAGCAGCCGCAGGCCCGTGGCGGTGACCACGAGGTCGGCCTCGAGGACCCGGCCCCCGCTCAGCCGGACCCCCTCGGGCACGAACGTGTCGATCGTGCCGGTGACCACCTCGGCCCGCCCCCGCTTCAGCGCCTTGAACAGGTCCGCGTCCGGCACCGCGCACAATCGCTGGTCCCAGGGGTCGTAGGACGGGGTGAAGTGCTCGGCCACGAGCTCCTCGGAGCCGAGGATGCGCGCGGCCCGGGAGGTGAAGAACGCCCGGGCCGCGGCCGGGCGGCGGCGGCAGAACTGGTACACGGCCGTGCTGAACAGGATGTTCTTGGCGCGGATGACCCGGTGGGCGAGCCCCGCGGGCAGGAGCCGGCGCAGCGCGTCGGCCCGCCGGTCCAGGCCGGGCACGGCGCTGATCCACGTGGGGGAGCGCTGCAGCATGGTCACGCCCGCGGCGGTCCGCGCCATGGCCGGCACGAGGGTCACGGCGGTGGCGCCGCTGCCGACCACCAGCACGCGCCGGCCCGTCCAGTCCAGGTCCTCGGGCCAGAACTGCGGGTGCACCACCCGGCCGCCGAAGTCCTCCAGGCCGGGCAGCGCGGCGTCGTGGCCGCGGTCGTAGTCGTAGTAGCCGGCGCACGAGTACAGGAACGAGCACGTCATGCTGCGCCGGTGGACGGTGCCGTCCCCGTCCCGCACCTCGAGGCCCAGGCTCCAGCGCTGCTCGGCGCCGGACCAGTCGGCCGAGACCACCCGGGTGCGGAGGCGGAGGTGCCGGTCGATGCCGAACTCCTCCGCCGTCTCGTGGATGTACGCGAGGATCGACGGGCCGTCCGCGAGCGCCTGCGGGTCCCGCCACGGCTTGAAGGAGTAGCCGAGCGTGAACATGTCCGAGTCGGAGCGCACGCCCGGGTAGCGGAACAGGTCCCAGGTCCCGCCGAGGTCGTCCCGGGCCTCCAGCACGGCGTAGGACAGCTCGGGGCGCTCGGTCTGCAGGCGGTAGGCCGCGCCGATGCCGGACAGTCCGGCTCCGACGACGACGACGTCCCGGTGGTCGGTCCCGCCGGGGGTCTCGCGGGGCGGCTCGCTGGCGGTGGAAGGTGCTCGCATGCTTCCAGGATCGCCCGGCGCGCCCGCCAGGACTTGACGCTGCGCGACGATTGCTTGACCCTGGGCGACATGACGGTCATCCGGTCCGCGGGTCTGCGCGGCTTCCGCGCCGCGGTCGCGGAGCTCGGCGGGAACGCCGAGGCCCTGGCCGACGCCGCCGGGCTGCCCCGGTCGGCCCTGGACACCGACGACCTCCTGGTCCCCGAGCGGGCCGTCGCGCGGGTGCTGGAGACCGCCGCCCGGGAGCTGGCCTGCCCCGACCTGGGGCTGCGGGTCGCCGCCCGGCAGGACCCGGGCGTGCTCGGCCCCCTCGCGCTCGCCGCCCGCCACTCGGAGACGGTGCGCGACGCCCTCGAGTGCACCTCCCGCTACCTCTTCGTCCACGCCCCGTCCCTCGAGCTGGCGCTGGTGCCGGACCCCTACGG
>NZ_PDDL01000101.1:0-12502 GCF_020833785.1 Kocuria sp. CCUG 69068 | reverse complement strand
CGCGGAGGCGACCGGCGCCGTCGTCGTCCTCAAGGGCGCCACCACCCTGGTGGCGTCCCCCGACGGGACGCTGTTCTCCCAGGCCGACGGCAGCCCGTGGCTGGCGACCGCCGGCAGCGGGGACACCCTCGCGGGCATCATGGGCGCGGCGCTCGCCGGCAGCGCCGAGGACCCGGACGCGTTCGCCGCCGCGGGGGACTGGGCCCGCGGGGACGACCGCCGCGCGGTGGCCGCCGCCCTCGCCGTGGCCGTGCACGGCTACGCCTCCCGGCTGGAGGGCCTCGGCCCCGTGCCCCCCACGGCGCTGTCCGCGAACGTGCGCACGGTCCTGCGCCGGGACCGCTGAGCCGACGGTCCCGGCCCCGGCGGACCGCCCCGGGGACACGGGCGCCTCCGGTCCGGGCTAAGATCGATCCCACTTGCCCCAACACCCAGCCCGCTGACGGTGACCCCTGCCCGGCGGTACGACAGGAGATCCCCCATGGAAGTCTGGCCAGGTCAGCCCTATCCCCTCGGAGCCACCTTCGACGGGACCGGCACGAACTTCGCCCTCTTCAGCGAGGGCGCCGAGAAGGTCGAGCTGTGCTTGTTCGACGAGCTCGGCACCGAGACCCGCATCGACGTCGCGGCCCAGGACAGCTACGTCTGGCACTGCTACCTCCCGACCGTCCAGCCCGGGCAGCGCTACGGCTACCGCGTGCACGGACCGTGGAACCCCGCCGAGGGCCAGCGCTTCAACTCCGCCAAGCTGCTGCTCGACCCCTACGCCAAGGCCGTCTCCGGCCAGATCGACTGGGACCAGGCGCTGTTCTCCTACGACTTCGGCGACGAGGACTCGTTCAACGACGAGGACTCCGCCCCCCACATGATGATGGGCGTGGTGATCAACCCGTTCTTCAACTGGGAGGGCGACCGCACCCCCCGCACGCCGTACCACAAGTCCGTGATCTACGAGGCCCACGTCAAGGGCCTCACCCAGCAGCACCCCGAGGTCCCCGAGGACCAGCGCGGCACCTACGCCGGCGTGGCCCACCCCGCGGTGATCGCGCACCTGAAAAAGCTCGGCGTCACCGCCATCGAGCTCATGCCCGTGCACCAGTTCGTGCAGGACAGCACCCTGCTCGACCAGGGGCTGCGCAACTACTGGGGCTACAACACCATCGGGTTCTTCGCCCCGCACAACGAGTACCACTCCACCAACGACCTCGGCGGCCAGGTCCAGGAGTTCAAGGCCATGGTGCGCGCCCTGCACCAGGCCGACATCGAGGTGATCCTCGACGTGGTGTACAACCACACGGCCGAGGGCAACCACATGGGCCCCACGCTGTCCATGAAGGGCATCGACAACCAGGCCTACTACCGGACGGTGGAGGGCGACCAGAAGTTCTACATGGACTACACGGGCACCGGCAACACCCTTAACGTCCGCCACCCCCACTCGCTGCAGCTCATCATGGACTCCCTGCGCTACTGGGTGACCGAGATGCACGTGGACGGCTTCCGCTTCGACCTCGCCTCCGCCCTGGCCCGCGAGTTCTACGACGTGGACAAGCTGGCCACGTTCTTCGAGCTCGTCCAGCAGGACCCGGTCGTGTCCCAGGTGAAGCTCATCGCCGAGCCGTGGGACGTGGGCCCCGGCGGCTACCAGGTGGGCAACTTCCCGCCCCAGTGGACGGAGTGGAACGGGAAGTACCGGGACACCGTGCGCGACTTCTGGCGCGGGGAGCCCGCGACCCTCGGCGAGTTCGCCTCCCGGATCACCGGCTCGGCGGACCTCTACGAGCACAGCGGCCGCCGGCCGTTCGCCTCGATCAACTTCGTCACCGCCCACGACGGCTTCACGCTGCGGGACCTGGTCTCCTACAACGAGAAGCACAACGAGGCCAACGGCGAGGGCAACAACGACGGCGAGTCCCACAACCGCTCCTGGAACTGCGGCGTGGAGGGCCCCACCGACGACCCCGAGGTGCTGGCCCTGCGCTCCCGCCAGCAGCGCAACTACCTCGCGACGCTGCTGCTGTCCCAGGGCACGCCCATGGTGCTGCACGGCGACGAGCTGGGCCGCACGCAGGACGGCAACAACAACACGTACTGCCAGGACAACGAGCTGTCGTGGATCAACTGGGACACCATGGACGGCCCGCTCACTGAGTTCGTCGCCGCCGTGACCCACCTGCGCCACGACCACCCGTCCTTCCGTCGCTCGGAGTTCTTCGACGGCCGTCCCGTCGAGATGGACGCGGACGACACCGGCCGCCCGATGCCCGACATCGCGTGGCTGACCACGGACGGCGCGCCGCTGAAGCCCGCCGACTGGGACGAGCCCCTGTCCCGCTCCTTCGGGATGTGGCTCAACGGCAACGGCATCGCCGGCGTGGACATGCGCGGGCGGCCCATCACGGACGTGAACTTCATCGTGTACTTCAACTCCAACCCGGAGCCCGTGAAGGTCAAGCTCCCGCCGGTGCGCTACGGCCGGCAGTGGGAGGAGGTCATCGACACCGCGGGCAAGTACGCCGACGGCCAGATCCGCAAGGCCCGCACCTCGATCACCCTGGACGGCAAGTCCATGGTTGTGCTGCGCGCCTACGAGGCCCCCGAGGAGGAGCCCGACGCGTCGGTCGCCGCCTCCGTGGCCGCGTACGCGAAGACGCCGCAGGACCAGTGAGCTGACGGCCCCGGCAGGCTGTCGACCCGGACACGGGTCGACAGCCTGCTGGCGTTTCCGGGGCCGGGCCGACAGACTGGTGCGGTGCGCACACCTATCTCGACCTACCGACTCCAGATCACCTCCGACCTGACGCTCGACCGCGCCGCGGGGCTCGTGGACTACCTCCACGACCTCGGCGCGGACTGGGTCTACCTGTCGCCGATCCTCCGGGCCGTCGACGGCTCCGACCACGGCTACGACGTCGCGTCCCCCGCCGAGGTGGACCCCGTCCGGGGCGGCGCCGCCGGGCTCAAGGCGCTCGCCGACGCCGCCCACGCCCGCGGCATGGGCGTGCTGGTGGACATCGTCCCCAACCACCAGGGCGTCGCCGCCCCGGAGCAGAACCCCTGGTGGTGGTCGCTGCTCGCGCAGGGCCAGGCCTCGCCGTACGCGAAGGCCTTCGACGTCGAGTGGGCGTCCGGCGGCGGCCGGGTGCTGATCCCCGTGCTGGGCGACGGCGACGACGAGCTCGCGCAGCTGCGGGTCGAGGACGGCACGCTGCGCTACTACGACAACGTCTACCCGCTGGCCGAGGGCACCTGGGCGGAGGGCGACGAACCGCAGGCCGTCCACGACCGGCAGCACTACGAGCTGGTGAACTGGCGCCGCGGCGACGCCGAGCTCAACTACCGCCGGTTCTTCACCGTCGCCACGCTCGCGGGCGTGCGCGTCGAGGACCCGGAGGTCTTCGAGGAGTCCCACGCGGAGATCAAGCGGTGGATCGACGAGGGCCTCGTCGACGGCCTGCGCATCGACCACCCCGACGGGCTGCGCGACCCGCGGCAGTACCTCGAGCAGCTGAAGGAGCTCACGGGCGGCGCCTACGTCGTCGTCGAGAAGATCCTCGAGCCCGGCGAGCGGCTGCCCCGCGACTGGGCCACCGCGGGCACCACCGGCTACGACGCCCTCGGCGTGATCGACCGGCTGCTCACCGACCCGGCCGGGGAGTACGCGCTCACCAGCCTGGACGCCCGGCTGCGGGGCGGGGAGCCCGTGCACTGGGACGAGATGATCCACGGCACCAAGCGCGCCATGGCCGACGGCGCGCTGCTGGCCGAGGTCCGGCGCCTCGCCCGCCTCGTGCCCGAGGACGCCGGCCTGGACCGGGCCGTCGCCGAGGACGCCCTGGCGGAGATCCTCGCGAACTTCCCCGTCTACCGCAGCTACCTGCCCGAGGGCGCCGAGCACCTGCGGGCGGCCCTCGACGCCGCCCGGGAGCAGCGCCCGGACCTCGCCGGCGCGATCGGGACCCTGGGCGGGCTGCTCGGGGTCGACGCCACGGACGAGGCCGGGCTCGGGGAGCTCGCCCGCCGCTTCCAGCAGACCTCCGGGATGGTGATGGCCAAGGGCGTCGAGGACACCGCGTTCTACCGCTTCCCCCGCCTGACCTCGCTGACCGAGGTGGGCGGCGACCCGTCGCACTTCGCCGTGACCCCCGCGGAGGCGCACGCCGAGCTCGCCCGCCGGGCCGCCGAGGAGCCCCTCGCGATGACGACGCTGTCCACGCACGACACCAAGCGCTCCGAGGCGGTGCGGGCACGGATCACCGTGCTCGCCGAGGCGGGGGAGCAGTGGGCCGGCGTGGTCGGCACCGTCAAGAAGCTCGCCGAGCAGGCCGGGGCCCTCGTGGGCGACGGCCCGCTCGTGAACCTCGTGCTCCAGGCCGTGGTGGGCGCCTGGCCCATCTCGCAGGAGCGCGTGCTGGACTACGCCCTCAAGGCCGCCCGCGAGGCCGGCAACTCCACCGCCTGGGTCGACGGGGACGCCGGGTTCGAGCAGCGGCTCACCCGGTTCGTCGAGCTCGTCCACCACGACCCGCAGATGCGGGCCGTCATCGAGGGCTTCGCCGAGCACGTCACCGCGGCCGGCTGGGCGAACGGGCTCGCCGCCAAGCTCGTCCAGCTCACGATGCCCGGCGTCCCGGACGTCTACCAGGGCTCCGAGCTGTGGGCGGAGTCCCTCGTGGACCCGGACAACCGTCGTCCCGTCGACTTCGGGGCCCGGGCCGCCGGGCTCGCCCGGCTGGACACCCCCGTGGGCGGCACCGCCGACGGGATCCCCGCCGTGGGACCGGACGGCGCGGCCAAGCTGCTCGTCACCAGCCGCGCCCTGCGGCTGCGCCGGGACCACCCCGAGCTGTTCACCGGCTACACCCCGCTGACCGCGTCCGGCCCGCTGGCCGGGCACGTGTTCGCGTTCGACCGCGGCGGCGCCGTGACCGTGGCCACCCGCCTGCCCCTCGGCCTCGCCGCCGCGGGCGGCTTCGACGGCGAGACCCTCGAGCTGCCCGCGGGCGGGTTCGAGGACCTGCTGACCCGCCGCACGCACTCGGGCACCGTGGCGCTGTCCCGGCTGCTCGCCGACTACCCCGTGGCGCTGCTGCGCCGGAAGGACTCCTGAGCCCCATGAACACCCGCGAGCACCTGAACCGCTTCGACGTCTGGGCCCCGCACGCCAGGACGGTGACCGTGCGGATCGAGGGCGACGACCACGACATGATCCCCGCCGCGGACCTGCCCGAGGACTCCCCGGCGGGCACGGCGGCACGCCGCGACGGCTGGTGGACCCTGCCCGACGGCGCGGACGTCCCCGAGGGCACCGTGCGCTACGGCTACCTCCTGGGCAAGACCTTCGACGAGGGCACGGCGCAGGAGCGCTCGCAGGTCTCCGAGGTCCTGCCGGACCCGCGCTCCCGCCGCCAGCCGCAGGGCGTGCACGACCTCTCCTGCACGTTCGAGCCCTCCGCGCACCGGTGGGGGGACGCCGCGTGGACCGGGCGGACCCTGGCCGGGTCCGTCGTCTACGAGCTGCACCCCGGCACGTTCACCCCGGAGGGCACCCTCGACTCGGCGGTCGAGCGGCTCGACCACCTCGTGGAGCTCGGCGTGGACTTCGTGGAGCTGCTGCCCGTCAACGGCTTCAACGGCGAGCACAACTGGGGCTACGACGGTGTCCTCTGGTACACCGTGGACGAGTCCTACGGCGGGCCCGCGGCCTACCAGCGCTTCGTGGACGCGTGCCACCAGCGCGGGATCGGCGTGATCCAGGACGTCGTCTACAACCACCTGGGCCCGTCCGGGAACTACCTGCCCCTGTTCGCCGACTACTTCAAGCCCGGCTCCAGCACCTGGGGCGACCTCATCAACCTCGACGGCTGGGGCTCGGACGGCGTGCGGGACTACATCCTCGACAACGTCGAGATGTGGCTGCGCGACTACCACGTGGACGGGTTCCGCCTCGACGCGGTGCACGCCCTGCAGGACCACCGGGCCGTGCACATCCTCGAGGAGATCGCCGAGCTCGTGGAGCGCGTGGGCGTGGAGACCGGCAAGCCCCTGTTCACCGTCGCGGAGTCCGACCTCAACGACCACCGGATGATCACGCCGACCACGGCCCACGGCCTCGGCATGACCGGGCAGTGGCTCGACGACTTCCACCACGCCGCGCACGTCGCCCTCACCGGGGAGACGCAGGGCTACTACGCAGACTTCGCCGCCCTCGGCACCCTCGACAAGGTGATGCGGGACGCGTTCTACCACGACGGCACCATGTCGGTGTTCCGCGGCCGCCACCACGGGCGGCCGGTCGACAAGCAGCGGGTGCGCCCGTGGCAGTTCGTCACGTGCATCCAGAACCACGACCAGATCGGCAACCGCGCCGCGGGGGACCGGATCAGCGCGAGCCTCACGCCGGACCAGCTCGTGCTGGGCGCCGCACTGCTCCTCACCCAGCCGTTCACCCCCATGCTGTTCATGGGGGAGGAGTGGGGCGCGTCCACGCCGTGGCAGTTCTTCACCGCCCACCCCGAGCCCGAGCTCGGGGAGGCCGTGGCCAAGGGCCGCAAGGCGGAGTTCGCGTCCATGGGCTGGGACGAGGACACGGTCCCGGACCCCCAGGACCCGAGCACGTTCACGAACTCGAAGCTCGACTGGGACGAGCTCGGCCGGGACAACCACGCCCGAGTGCTGAGCGCCTACCGCGAGCTCATCGCGCTGCGGCGCGCCGTGCCCGAGCTCACCGACCCGCGCTTCGACACGATCGGCACCGACCTCGACGAGGACGCCCGCTGGTTCGTGCTGCGCCGTGCCACGGCCCCGGGCTCCGACCACGGCGTCGCGGTGCTGCTGAACTTCGGCGCCGGGCCCGCGCAGGTCCCCTTCCCCGGCCGCCCGGACGCCGAGGTGCTCTACCGCTCCGGCGACGTGTCGCTGACCGCGGGCTCCGGCGGCGGCGTCGCCGCGCTGCCCGCCCACGGCGCCGCCGTGGTGCGCTACTGAGCCCTCTCCGCCGTCCACCGAACGACCTCCCCGACCCTCGAAAGGCCCCCGTGCGCACCTACGGACCCGACGTCCCCTACCTCCCGGCCGACGACCGCTACGAGACCATGCCCTTCCGCCGCGTGGGCGACTCCGGGCTGAAGCTGCCAGTGATCTCGCTCGGGCTGTGGCACAACTTCGGCGACGACAAGCCGCTCGCCACCCAGCGCGCCACGCTGCGCCGGGCCTTCGACCTCGGCGTGACCCACTTCGATCTCGCCAACAACTACGGCCCGCCGGCCGGCGCCGCGGAGCTGAACTTCGGGCGGATCCTGGCGCAGGACCTCGCGCCGTACCGGGACGAGCTCGTGATCTCCTCCAAGGCCGGCTGGACCATGGGCCCGGGCCCGTACCACTTCGGCGGCTCCCGGAAGTACCTCGTGTCCTCCCTGGACCAGTCCCTGCAGCGGATGGGCCTGGACCACGTGGACATCTTCTACCACCACCGCCCGGACCCGGACACCCCGCTCGAGGAGACGATGCGGGCCCTCGACCACATCGTGCGCTCCGGGCGGGCCCTGTACGTGGGGATCTCCTCCTACAACGCCGAGCTGACCCTGCGCGCCCAGCAGATCATGCGGGAGCTGGGCACGCCGCTGCTGATCCACCAGCCGTCCTACTCGATGCTCAACCGGTGGATCGAGTCTCCCGGACCGTCGGGGACCTCCCTGCTGGGCGCCCTGACGGAGACGGGGATGGGCTCGATCGTGTTCTCCCCCCTGGCCCAGGGCATGCTCACGGACCGGTACCTGGACGGCGTCCCGGAGGGCTCCCGGGCCGCCGCGGAGAAGTCCCTGAACCCGGAGTGGCTGACCGGCACGACCCTGGAGAAGGTCCGCGGTCTGCACGAGATCGCCGCCGCCCGCGGGCAGAGCCTGGCCCAGATGGCGATCGCGTGGGTGCTGCGCGAGCAGGCGGACGGCCAGGTCACCACCGCGCTCGTCGGCGCGTCCTCGCCGCAGCAGCTCGAGGACAGCGTGGGCGCCGTGCACCACCTCTCCTTCACCCCGGAGGAGCTGGAGTCGATCGACCGGCTGGCCACGGACTCCGACATCAACATCTGGGCGGGCGCCCGCGACTCCAAGACCGCGTGAGCGGCGGGGCCCGGTAGCCGTGGAGGCCTCGCAGTACCTCGCCCTGCTCGGGCTGTGGATCGCAGGGATCGTCGCCCCCGGCCCGGACGTCCTGGTGATCCTGCGCAACGCGTCGCTGGGCTCCCGGGCGGCCGGCGTGCTCACCGCGGTGGGGGTGATGACCGGCAACCTCGTGTGGATCACGCTCTCCCTCACCGGGGTGACCGTCCTGATCGGCCAGGCGGACACGCTCCAGCGACTGATCCAGGTGGCCGGGGCGCTGTTCCTCGGCTGGCTGGGCGTGAGCGGGATCCGGGCGGGTCTCGTCGCCCGGGCCGTGCCGGACCGGGTGCCGAGCGCGGCGGGCGGAGGGCCCGGCAGCGTCCCGGGGGAGCCGCAGGCCCCGCCGGGGCGCTCCGTCACCCCCGGCCGGGCCTTCGTGCTCGGACTCGTGACGAACCTCTCGAACGCGAAGGCCATCATCTTCTTCGTGGCGCTGTTCGCCAACGTGGTCCCCGTGGGCGCGCTGTGGTGGGAGGCGGCCCTGGTCTTCGCGCTGCTCGTGGCCGTGGGCCTCGCCTGGTTCACCGCCGTCGCGTGGGTCGGCTCGGTCGAGCGGCTGGCCGCGGGCTTCCGGCGGCACGGGGCGGCCGTGGAGCTCGCCGCCGGCGTGCTGTTCCTCGTGCTGGCCCTCGGCCTGCTGCTCAGTGCGCTGTGAGCCCGCCGGCCGGCCCCGGGGCCGAACCCGCCCGCGGCGGGCACTAGACTGGAGCGCTGGGTCCTGCCCGGCCGGGCGCCGGGGACGGGACCCAGACGACCAGACAAAGGAGTCCCGTGTCCCACCATCCCATTCGCGTGGCCGTCGCCGGTGTCGGCAACTGCGCCTCCTCACTGATCCAGGGCGTGCACTTCTACGCCGACGCCGACGCCGACCCGGCCGCCACCGTGCCGGGGCTGATGCACGTGGTCTTCGGCGACTACCACGTGTCCGACATCGAGTTCGTGGCCGCCTTCGACGTCGACGCCGCCAAGGTCGGGTACGACCTCTCCGAGGCGATCGGCGCCGGGGAGAACAACACCCTGGTCTTCGCCGACGTCCCGCACACCGGGGTCACCGTCCAGCGCGGGCCCACCCTGGACGGACTCGGATCCTACTACCGGGAGATGGTCCAGGAGTCGGCTGTGCCCCCGGTGGACGTGGCCGCCGCCCTGCGCGAGGCGCAGGTGGACGTGCTGGTGTCCTACCTGCCGGTGGGCTCGGAGGAGGCCGACCGGTTCTACGCCCAGGCCGCGATCGACGCCGGGGTGGCCTTCGTCAACGCGCTGCCCGTGTTCATCGCCTCCACCGACGAGTGGGCACAGAAGTTCACCGACGCCGGAGTGCCGATCGTGGGCGACGACATCAAGTCCCAGATCGGGGCGACGATCACCCACCGGGTGCTGGCGAAGCTGTTCGAGGACCGTGGCTACGTGCTGGACCGGACGTATCAGCTCAACGTGGGCGGGAACATGGACTTCATGAACATGCTCGAGCGCACCCGGCTGGAGTCCAAGAAGATCTCCAAGACCCAGGCGGTGACCTCCAACGTCCAGCGGGAGTTCGGCACGCGCGACGTGCACATCGGGCCCTCGGACCACGTGCCGTGGCTGGAGGACCGGAAGTTCGCCTTCGTGCGCCTGGAGGGCCACGGCTTCGGCAACGCCCCGATCTCCCTGGAGTACAAGCTGGAGGTGTGGGACTCCCCGAACTCGGCCGGGGTGATCATCGACGCGATCCGGGCCGCGAAGATCGGGGCGGACCGCGGGATCGGGGGCCCGCTGACCTCCGCGTCGGCGTACTTCATGAAGTCCCCGGCCGAGCAGCTGCCCGACGACGTGGCCAGGGCGGACCTGGAGGCCTTCATCCGCGGCGACCGCGAGCGCTGAGCCCGCCGCCCCCGGAGCACGGGGCCCCCGCACCGTTGCCGGTGCGGGGGCCCCGTGCTCCGGGGGCTCAGAGGTAGTCGGCCAGGCCGGCGCGGTGGAGCACGAACGCCGTGACCGGTTCGTAGACGCGCGGCGGGAGGTTGTCGTCGAGCGGCACGGCGACCTCGACCTGGCCCTGCGCCTCCGCCACGAACACGCCCGGGTCGTTGCAGTCGGCGACCGCGATGGTCCGCAGCCCCCGGGACCCGGCCGCCCCGGCGAGGCCGTGGTCGGCGACCACGAGGTCGGGCGGGTTCTGCCCGTCCCGGCGCAGCTTCTCCAGGGTCAGGGACATCGGCCCGGGGAAGTGGGTGTGCCGCAGCCCGCCGTACTGCTCGACCATCACGACGCTCTCGATCTGCCGGACGTCGCCGTCCTCGAACGGGAAGCCGTCCGGGACCTGCACCACGTGCGCCCCGGCGCGGCGGGCCACCCGGGCCAGCTGCGCGTAGACCGGGAACAGGCCGGCCGGGTGGCCGGTGGCGAAGAGCACGCGCCCGCCAGCGGCGACCACCTCGCCGAGGACCCGCGCGTAGCGTTCCAGCCCGGCGACGGCCAGCTCTGCGGAGATCGTGTCCTGGCCCTCGGCGTGGGCCCGGTCGGGGGAGATGCCGACGCGGTCGCGCATCAGCGCGAACACGTCGTCGAAGCTCCACTCCCGGGTGCGCACCACGCCCATGTGCTGGTGCTGGTCGCCGTCGAGGAAGCCCTGGATGTTGCGCAGGTTCGCCTCCCGGGAGGTCGCCACCGCTCCGGTGATGCGGTGGTCGTCGAGGTGGCGGGCGAGGTCTGCGGGGGAGAGGGGGGAGGTCGTCACCGTTCGAGTGTATTCAGGCGCCGGCCGCTACCGTCGCGTATCCCCGTCCGGGCGCGGACCCGGGCGTAGACCTCCGCGGTGGCCAGGGCGGTGCGGTCCCAGGAGTGGCCCTCGGCGCGCCGGGCGGCGGCCCGGCCCATGCGCTCCAGGGCGGCCGGGTCGCCGGCGAGCTCGACCACGGCCCGCGCCCACGAGCCGGGGTCGCGGTCGGGCACGAGCCGGCCGGTGAGCCCGTCGAGCACCGCGGTGCGCAGCCCGTCCACGTCCGTGGCGAGCACCGGCGTGCCGCAGGCCTGCGCCTCCAGGGCCACGAGGCCGAACGTCTCGGAGGAGGAGGGGACGGCCACGACGTCGGCCCGGCGCATCCGGGCGGCGAGCTGCGGGGCCGGCAGGGCGGGCCCGAAGCGCACGACGTCCTCCAGCCCCAGCTCCCGCACGCGCTCCCGGAGCGCGGCCGTGAAGCCCCGGGTGCCGACCCCCACGACGTCCAGCTCCACGGGCAGGCCCGGGTCGGTCCGCCGGATCCGCGCGAGCGCGTCGACGAGGACGTGCGGGCCCTTGAGCGCCTGCAGGCGCCCGGCGAACAGGATCCGCAGCGGGCGCCCCGGTGAGCCGGGGGGCGGCTCGTCGGCGCGGCGCGGCTCGCCGGGGGCGGGGTCCGGGGAGAAGGCCGAGAGGTCGACTCCGGGGGTGATCACGGTCAGGCGCCCCGCGTCGGCGTCGTAGAGCTCGATCATCTGCAGCGCCTCGGTCCGGGTGTTCACCACCGTGGCCTCGGCCCGGGCGATCAGCCCGGCCTCGGCCTCGGCGCGGGAGGCCGGCTCGAGGCCCTCCCCGGTCCGGGCGCGCAGGTTCTTCCCGAGCGCCGTGGTGTGCAGGGTCAGGACGAGGGGGACGCCCCAGCCGTCGGCGAGCTCCCGGCCCGCGGCACCGGAGAGCCAGTAGTGGGCGTGCACGACGTCGGGCCGGTCGGCCTCCGCGCGGAGCACCTCCGCGAAGGCCGCGGTGAACCCGGGCAGGTACTCCTTGCTCGCCCCGGCGGCACCCGGCAGCGAGACGGTGAGCAGCCGCAGCCCCTCGCGGATGCGGGTGCGCCGCACGCCGGCGACGGCCGGGGCGCCGCGGCCCCGGTCGAGGGTGGCCATGTCCACGGTGTGGCCGGCGTCCACCAGGGCCTCGGCGAGGTGGCGCACGTAGACGTTCATCCCGCCCGCATCCCCCGACCCCGGTTGCTCGAGGGGACAGGTGTGCAGGCTGATCAGCAGGACGTGGCGGGGCGCGGCGGACACGGCTCAACTCTAGCCGCCGGGCCCGGGGCCCCGGTCCGGGCCCGGGGGCGGCGGTGCCACAATGGGAGCCGTGAACCGTCCAGACCCCGTCCCGGCCGCCCCGTCCGGATCCGCCCTCCCCCCTCCGCCCCGGTGCGAGCGCAGCGCCGTGGTCGACCTCGCCGCCGTCCGCGCCAACGTGCGCCGGCTCCGTGACCTCGCCGCCCCCGCCCGGCTCATGGCCGTGGTCAAGGCCGACGCCTACGGCCACGGTGCGGTGCCCGTGGCCCGGGCGGCACTCGAGGCCGGCGCCCACGCCCTGGGCGTCGCCCACGTCGGCGAGGCCCTCGCCC
>NZ_PDDL01000100.1:0-12534 GCF_020833785.1 Kocuria sp. CCUG 69068 | reverse complement strand
CGGCCGGGGCGGTGCAGCGAGGACGGGTTGCCGCCGCGGGCCAGCTGCTCGGCGACCGCGGCGAGCGCGGAGGGCCGGAGGGGCGCGGTGGCGGCGTGGTCGAGGTAGACGGGCTCGTGCGGCACGGACTCCAGTCTAGGGCCCCGGCCCGGGCGTGCGTCCGGCGTCCGTAGACTGGCGGTCATGCTCCGCATCCTCTTCCACACCCCCGAGATCCCGGGCAACACCGGCAACGCGATCCGCCTCGCCGCGGTCACCGGGGCCGAGCTGCACCTCGTGGAGCCGCTGGGCTTCGACTTCGGCTCCGCGCACCTGCGCCGGGCCGGCCTCGACTACCACGACCTCGCGGTGCTGACCGTCCACCCGGACCTGGACGCGGCCTGGGCCGCCCTGGCCCCGGAACGGGTCTGGGCGTTCACCACCGACGGCGAGGTCTCGCACACGGACGTGGCCTACCGCCCCGGGGACGTGCTGCTGTTCGGACCCGAGTCGGTGGGCCTGCCCGCCGCGGTGAAGGCTGACCCGCACGTCACCGCGCGGGTCCGCATCCCCATGCTGCCGGCCCGGAGGTCGCTGAACCTCGCGAACTCGGCGTCCATCGCCGTCTACGAGGCCTGGCGCCAGCTGGGCTTCGCGGGCGCCGGGAGCTAGCCCCGGCGACCGGCCGCCCGCCGGGGCCGGCCGCTCACTGCTGCTCCTCGGCGTCCCCGACCGTCACGTCCGCGGTGCGCTCCTCTCCGTCCCGCACGAACGTCATCGTCCCGGTCCCACCGGCGGGCAGCTCGCGCACGGCCGCCGTCAGGGAGCTCGCGTCCTGGATGCGGTGGCCGTCGAACTCCGTGATCACGTCGCCCACCTCCAGTCCGGCCTCGTCGGCCGGCGAGCCGGGCACGACCTGCTCCACCGCGGCGCCGTCGGAGAAGGCCCGGCTCCGGCCGTCCGCGCCCGGGGCGGCGCTCACGCTCGTGCCGAGGTAGCCGTGCGTGGCCCGGCCGTTGTTGATGATCTCCACGGCCACCCGCTGGGCGGTGTCGACGGGGATCGAGAAGCCCACGCCGATGTTGCCGGCCTCCGTGCCGGAACCGGCCGAGGCGATGGCCACGTTGATCCCGATCACCTCGCCGTCCGTGTCGATCAGCGGCCCGCCGGAGTTGCCGGGGTTGATGGCCGCGTCGGTCTGGATCACGTTGAGGAACACCGACGGCGAGGATCCCTGCGAGCGGCCGCCGGAGCCGCCGTCCTCGTCGGGGAAGTTGAAGAAGAAGTCGTTGCCGCCGCCCTGCTCCTCGCCCTCGCCGTCGCCCTCCGACGGCGTGGACGGCGCGGCGGAGGAGGCCACCGTGATGGTCCGGTTGAGGGTGGAGACGATCCCGTCGGTCACCGTGCCCGCGAGGCCCAGCGGCGCGCCGATCGCGATGGCCGTGTCGCCCACGTTCACGTCGTCCAGGGAGCCCAGGGTCGCCGGGGTCAGCCCCTGGGCGTCGACCTTGAGCACCGCGAGGTCGGACAGCGGGTCGGTGCCGACCACCTCGGCCGGCAGCACCCTGCCGTCGTCGAGCTGCACCTCGAGGGAGGGGCTGCTCGTGGTCCCGTCGAGGGTCACCACGTGCGTGTTGGTGAGGATGTGGCCCTCGTCGTCGATGATCACCCCCGAGCCGGAGCCGTTCTGACCGCCGCCGGACGCGGAGATCGTCACCACGGACGGGGACGCCTTCACGGCCGCCGCGGTGACCGCGTTCACCTCGTCCTGGTCGTTGACGATGACCGAGCTGGACGTCGACCCGCCCGCCGCCGGTGCCGCGCCGCCGCCGTCCAGCAGGGCGTCCGTCCCGACGGCCGCCCCCGCCCCCACCAGTGCGGCCAGGACCATGCCCGTCACGAGCGATCCCCCCGAGAAGCGCCGCCGCTCCCGGCGGCCCCCGGTGCCGCTCCCGGTGCCGTTCCCCCACGGGTGCCGGGCGGCGGGGTCCCCGGCGCCCTGCCACGCCCCGGCGTAGGGGCCCGCGTCCTGGCCGCCGGCCTGCGGTGCCCCGTGGCCGGCGCGCGCGTCCTGCTCGGCGCCGGACGCCCACGGGTCGTGGGCCGGACGGCCGTAGACGGGCGGGAGGGGCTGTGTGAGCTGTGGATCGGCACCGTACCGCGGGTCGCGGGGCTCGGACATGGGGGTCTCCTCCTGGAAACGGACGGGCCCGGCGGTCCCCGGTGCGGACGGGGTGGCACGGGCGGCTCTGTCCCCAAGTATCCACGTCCGCACTGAGACGACGCTGAGAGCCCTGGCCGTTCCCCGGGCGCCGCCCGGACGGCGGCCGGGGACCGCCGGGGCCCGCCCGCAGGTCATCAGCCGCCTTGTGGTTTCGCCCTGCGCGTAGGTCCGGCGCCGATCGCCACGCCGTGACGCCCTCGCCCTAGAATCGGGAGCACCGACCACGTGAGGGAGATCATGCACTGGCGCCCCATTGCCCGCCGGACCGCCGCCGGCTGCGGCCTGACGCTCGCCCTGTTCGTACCCGCGGGAGCGGCTCTCGCCCAGCCGCCCGTCGACGTGCCCCCGGGCGAGCGGATCGTCGACGAGTCCGGGGTGCTGGAGGATCCCTCCGCGCTGGCCGCGGACGTGCGCGAGCTCGCCACCCAGGAGGGGATCACCCTCACCGCCGTGTTCGTCGACACCTTCACCGACCCCTCGGATCCCGACGAGTGGCTGCAGGAGTTCGCCGAGCTCAACGGGCTCGGCAGCTCGGACGCGGTGCTGGTCGTCGCCACGGAGGACCGGCAGCAGCGCTTCTCCGCGTACTCCACGGGGCCCCTCAGCACCGAGCAGCAGGAGCGCATCAACCGGCAGTTCATCACCCCGGCGCTCGCGGCCGACGACTGGGACGGCGCGGTCGAGGGGGCCGTCGAGGGCATCGAGACCGAGCTCTCCGGCGCCCCCGCCGGGACCGGGGAGAGCTCGGACGGGGGCGGCGCGGGCTTCGGCCTGCTCGGTCTCGGGGCGCTCGGCCTCGGCGGGCTCGCCGTCCACGGCATGGCCTCCCGCAACAAGAAGCGCCGGCAGCAGGGGTCCGCCCCGCAGGGCGGGCCCGGCGGCCGGGGCGCTCCGCAGGGTCCCGCCGGCCCCTACCAGGAGGTCCCGGTGCCGGAGCTGCGCAAGCGGGCCGGGGAGCTGCTGGTGTCCACCGACAACGCCATCCAGCACTCCGAGCAGGAGCTGGCCTTCGCCCAGCTGCAGTACGGGGACGAGCAGGTCGAGCCGTTCCGCCGCGCCGTCCAGGACGCCAAGAAGCACATGCAGGCCTCCTTCGCCCTCCAGCAGCAGCTCGAGGACCACATCCCCGACACCGAGGAGCAGCAGCGCGCCTGGCTCGGCGAGATCATCGCCCGCTCCCAGGACGCCCAGCGCCCGCTCCAGGAGCACCAGGAGGCGTTCAGCTCGCTGCGCCAACTGGAGTCCCGCGCCCCGCAGGCGCTCGAGGAGGTGCGGCGCCAGGCCGAGGCCGTGCGCCCCCGCTTCGGCACGGCCGACGCCCGGCTGCGGGAGCTCACCGCCCGCTACAACGACACGGCGCTCGCCCCCGTCAAGGACAACATCGACCAGGCCCGGGACCGGCTCGACTTCGTGGACACCGCCGTGGAGGAGGCCCGCACCGACCTCGCCGCCGGGCGCACGAGCGACGCCGTGCTGGACATCCGCGCCGCCGAGGAGGGCGTGGGGCAGGCCGGGGGCCTGCTCGACGCCGTGGAGCACGCGGCCACCGAGCTCGCCCACGCCGAGGAGTCCCTCAAGGACGCCGTGACCATCGCCCAGCGGGACGTCGCCGAGGCGGACGCCCTCGTCCGGCGCGGCTCCAACCCGGAGCTCGCCGGGGCCGTCGCCGGCGTCGGCGCCGTCCTGCGCACCGTCGAGGAGCAGATGGGCGCGGGACGGATCGACCCGCTCGGCCTGAGCCGGCGTCTGGCAGTGGCCAAGGACGAGCTCGACAAGGGGCTCGCGTCGGTGCGCTCCCAGAACGACCGGGACCGCTCCGCGCGGGAGACCCTCGCCCACACCCTCGTCTCCGCGCAGGCCCAGCTGAGCTCGGCGAGCGAGTACATCTGGGCCCGCCGCGGCGGTGTCGGCCCGGAGGCGCGCACCCGCCTCGCGGAGGCCGAGCGCTACCTGGAGGCCGCCCAGCAGGCCCGGAAGTCGGACCCCTCCGAGGCGCTGACCTGCGCCAACGAGGCCGTCCGTCTCGCCGGCGAGGCCCAGTACATCGCCCAGCAGGACGTCGACTCCTTCTCCTACGGCGGCTTCGGCACGCCCGTGGGGATGGGCGGCCACCGGGGCCGCTCCAACAGCGGTCTGGGCGGCGCGATGCTCGGCGGCATCCTCCTCGGCTCGATCCTCAACGGCGGCGGAGGCTTCGGCGGTGGCGGCGGCGGATTCGGCGGCAGCTTCGGCGGCGGGTTCGGCGGTGGCGGCGGAGGCTTCGGCGGCGGCATCGGCGGCAGCTTCTGATCCGCGCCGACGGGCGCCCGCCGCCGGACGGGCACCGCGCACCGCCGCCCCTCTGACCCTCGTCCGCCCCGTGACCCCTGACCGACCCACCGTCCCCGACCGACCCATGATCCCGGGAGCCCCTCCCGGGAAGCACCAGAGGAGAGAAGGAACCATGATCAAGCAGTCCATCTTCGGCCGCATCGCCCAGCTCGCGAAGGCCAACATCAACGGCATGATCGACGCCGCCGAGGACCCCCAGCTCATGCTGGACCAGATGGTGCGCGACTACACCGAGAACATCCGCGAGGCCGAGGCCGCCGTCGCGCAGACCATCGGCAGCCTGCGCCTGCTCGAGCAGGACCACGCGGAGGACGTGCGCGAGTCCCAGGAGTGGGGCAACAAGGCCCTCGCGGCCTCGAACAAGGCCGAGGAGTACCGGGGCGCCGGCAAGTCCTCCGAGGCCGAGAAGTTCGACAACCTCGCCAAGGTCGCCCTCCAGCGCCAGATCCAGTACGAGACGGAGGCGCGCGGCGCCGAACCGCAGATCCAGTCCCAGACCCAGGTCGTGGAGAAGCTCAAGGACGGGCTCAACAAGATGCGGGGCAAGCTCCAGGAGCTGTCCAACAAGCGGGACGAGCTCAACGCCCGGCAGAAGACCGCGCAGGCGCAGTCGCAGGTCCAGGACGCGCTCAAGGCCTTCGACGTGCTCGACCCGACGAGCGAGGTCTCCCGCTTCGAGGACAAGATCCGCCGCGAGGAGGCCCGTGTCCTGGGCCAGCAGGAGCTCGCCGCGTCCTCCCTGGACGCGCAGTTCGAGTCCCTCGAGTCCCTGGGCCAGCAGTCGGAGATCGAGGCCCGGCTCGCCGCCCTGAAGTCCCGCAACGCCGAGCGGATCGTCTCCTCCGAAGAGGTCTGACCCCGCCCCGTCCCCGGGCAAGGAGGAGCCCCCACGGCCGCGGCCGTGGGGGCTCCTCCGTGCCCGGGGTCCTCCGGGCAAGGCGAAGGCCCCCGGACCGTGACGGTCCGGGGGCCTTCCGTGGTTGCGGGGGCAAGATTTGAACTTGCGACCTCTGGGTTATGAGCCCAGCGAGCTACCGAACTGCTCCACCCCGCGGCGACATGTATGACTATACGTGCCGCGGGGTGGACCCGCAAATCGGCTACTCGGCGGGCTGCTCGGCCGGCTCCTCGGGGGCCAGGGCGCCCTCCGCCTCGGGGGCGACGACGCCGTCCGCCTCGAGCGCCCGCTCGATGGCGTCCTGCAGCCGCTGCTGGGCCTCGCCGTAGGACGTCCAGTCGCCGTCCTGCAGGGCCTCCTCGGACTCCTGGATCGCCTGGTTGGCGTCGCTGAGGGCGTCCTCGAGGCTGGCGCCGCCGGCCGGGGCCTCGGCCCCGTCCTCGCCGGCGCCGTCCGGGCTCCCGGCCTCCGCCTCGTCGACGCCCGCACCGGACGACGTCTGGGCCCCGGAGTCGCCCTGGAAGACCTCGTCGAGGGCCTCCTCGAGGGTCGGCGCGAAGCCCACCTCCTCGCCGAAGCCGACAAGGACGCGGCGCAGCGTCGGGTACGCGGCGTCGCCCGAGGACTGGACGTAGACGGGCTGCACGTAGAGCATGCCGCCGCCCGCGGGCAGGGTGAGCAGGTTGCCGTTGATGACCTCGGAGGCGCCCTGCCGGAGCAGGTTCAGCTCCGTGGAGACGTCGGTGTCCGAGTTGAACAGGTTCTGCGCCTGGCCCGGGCCCGGCACCACGGAGGAGCGCGGCAGCTCCAGGAGGCGCAGCGTCCCGTACTCGTCGCTCTTCACGCCGTCCTCGCCGGTGCCGGCGTCGGAGTTGGCGGAGAGGTACCCGTACATCACGTTGCGGGTGTTGCCCGTCTCCGACTGCTGCGGGATGAAGGAGGTGGTGAGCGAGAAGTTGGCCTCCTCCTCACCGGGCATCCGCATCGACAGGTAGTACGGGGGCAGCGCCACGTCCGAGTCCTGCGTCGGGTCGTTGGGCACGGACCACACGTCGTCGTTCTGGTAGAAGCTGCCGGAGTCCGTGACGTGGTAGCGGTTGAGCAGCTCCCGCTGGACCTTGAACATGTCCTGCGGGTAGCGCACGTGCGCCATGAGCTCCGCCGACATCTCGGAGTAGGGCTTGAGCGTGCTCGGGAAGACGTTCTGCCACGCCTTCAGCACCGGGTCCTGGTCGTCCCACGCGTACAGGTTCACCGAGCCGTCGTAGGCGTTGACCGTGGCCTTGACCGAGTTGCGGATGTAGTTGACCCGCTCCGGCGGCAGGGCCGCCGCGGCGCCCTGGGCGGTCTGCGTGTCCTGCGTCGCCTCCTGCAGCACCGACGGCGTCGAGTACGGGAAGGCGTCCGAGGTGGTGTAGGCGTCCACGATCCACTGGACCTGACCGTCGATGATGGCCGGGTACGGGGCGCCGTCGACCGTCAGGTACGGGGCGACCTTCTCGATGCGCTCGCGCGGGTCCCGGTCGTAGAGGATCTGCGACTCCGGGCGCACGGCGTCCGAGAGCAGCATGTCCGAGGACTGGAACTTGATGCCGTAGGCCAGCCGGTTGAAGAAGTTGCCGATGCTGGGCCCGCCGTTGCCGGCGAACGTCGTCTTGGCGTCGCCGGCCTCGTCGCCGGCCGTCTGCGGACGGTCCAGCTCGAGGGGCTCGTCGCCCTCGGCGCCGCCCACGATGGAGTACAGCGGGGAGTTCTCACCGAAGTAGATGCGCGGCTCGTAGTCGTCCGAGATCACGCCCCGGGACGGGATGCCGGACTGCATGAACTGCGGCTTGCCGTCCACCTCGACCCGGTTGCCGTAGGCGGCGACCACGCCGTAGCCGTGGGTGTAGACCACGTGCTGGTTGAACCACCCCTGGTTCTGGTCGGGGTTCAGCTCACGCGTGGCGATGACGGTGTCCTGGACCTCGCCGTCGATCTCGTAGCGGTCCACGTTGAGGGTGTCCGGGAACTGGTAGTAGGGGCGGAACTGCTGCAGCTGCGAGAACGCCGCCGAGACCACGTTGGGGTCCAGCAGACGGATGTTCGAGGTGGTCTCGGTGTCCTGGCGCAGGGCGCCCTGCTCGGTCTCCGTGGTGGCGTCGTACGGCATGACCTCGGCCGCGTCCAGCCCGTAGGCCGACCGGGTGAGGTCGATGTTGCGCTGGATGTACTGGCTCTCCAGGGCCTGCTCGGTGGGCGTGACCTGGAAGCGCTGGACGATCCACGGGTAGATCCCGCCGGCCACGACCGCGACCACGAGCAGCATGGCGGTGCCGATGATCGGCAGCCGCCAGCGGCCGATGAAGGACGCGACGACGAAGAGGACCGCGACGATCAGCGCGGCCGCCGCCAGGATCGCCTTGGTGGGGATCACGGCGTTGACGTCGGTGTACAGCGCGCCGGTCCACGTCCCGGATGTGGACTGCAGCGTGGAGTACCGGTCCAGCCAGAAGTTCGCGGCCTGGAGCAGCAGGAACAGCGCGGCCAGCACCCCCAGGTGCACACGGGACGCCCGGGTGGTGCTGAGCCCCCGCTCGGTGATCCGGATGCCGCCGTAGACGTAGTGCATCAGGATCCCCGCCACGCCGGCCAGCAGGATCGCCGAGACCAGGAACCCGATGAGGAAGCGCAGGAACGGGAGGGTGAAGACGTAGAAGCCGATGTCGAGGCCGAACTGCGGGTCCTCCTGGCCGAACGGCTCCTGGTTGAGGAACAGCAGCACGGTGTCCCACTGGGTCATCGCCGTGCTCGCCGCGAAGAGCCCGAAGAGCACGGGCACCACCACGATGACGATCTTGCGGACCGGCTCGAGGGCCTCCTGGTAGCGGCGCAGGTTGTCGTCCACGATGGACTCGGCCGTGATCGGCCGGCTGCGGTAGGCGAGGAAGAGGCTGGCGAACATCAGCGCCGCCACGAGCACGGCGGCGACCACGAAGATCACGATCTTGGTGACGTTCTCGGTGACGAACACGCTGAGGTAGCCCAGCTGGTCGTACCACAGGACGTCCGTGTAGAGCTGCGTCAGTCCCACGAAGGCGGCCACGAGGACCAGGACGACCACGACCGTCGGCCACAGCGCACCCCGTTTCCGCCGCTGTCCTGCTGGCTGCTGCCTCGGTGGTCGGGGGGCTGTGGGTCCGGCGGTCACTGGTTACCTCTGCAATCGGGGTCGTTCGTCAGGTGTGGTGCGTGAAGTCGTGGGGTGCGGCCTGCGTCGAGGAGGAGCGCCGCCGGCGGGTCGCCGGGGCACCCCGTCCATTCTGCCCGCGGGCTTCTCGGGGGTGCAATCGTGCACACGGCGCCCGTCATCGGGCGGCGCACCCCGGCAGCGCGGAGAGGTCCCCGCCGCTCCCGGCGGCCTCGGCGGCGGCCACGGCGTCGTCGAGGGTGCGCACGGACACGACCGTCAGCCCCTCGGGGACGTGGCCCTGCGCCTCGGCGCAGTTGTCCGCCGGGGCGAGGAAGACCTCCGCCCCGGCCGCCGCGGCCCCCTCGAGCTTCTGCCGGATGCCGCCGATGGGCCCCACCTCCCCCTCCGGGGTGATGGTGCCGGTGCCGGCCACGTGCCGGTCCCCGGCGATCGAGCCCGGGGTCATCTCGTCGACGATCCCCAGCGCGAACATCAGCCCC
Source organism: Kocuria sp. CCUG 69068 (assembly GCF_020833785.1). NCBI lineage: Bacteria > Bacillati > Actinomycetota > Actinomycetes > Micrococcales > Micrococcaceae > Kocuria > Kocuria sp. CCUG 69068. Next base: position 3,430 of record NZ_PDDL01000100.1, on the reverse strand, counting down.
GCGCTGGGCCCGCCGACCTCGTCGAGCTCGAACGCCACGTCGATCGGGAAGTCGTAGGCGGCCAGCAGGAACACACCGAGCTGCCAGTTCCCCGACGCCTCGTCGCGCACGGTGTCCACCTCGACGTCGCGCGGCGACCCGGCCCGCTCGACCTGCAGGGTGACGCCGCGCTCCCCCGCCGCGTCGAGAGCCGACTTGAGGGACGGCAGCGACGAAACGGGCTCCCCGTCCACGCCGCGCAGGACGTCGCCGTGCTCGAGCACCCCCTCCGCGGGGCCGCCCGGGACCGTCTCCTGCACGGAGAGCCGGGTGCTGAAGTCCTGGCCCAGGTGCGTCAGCGCGGCGGCGACCGAGTCCTCCTGCGAGCTGCTCATCGCCGCCATGCTGTACTGGTCGGCCTCCTCCCCCGACACGTCCCGGGGGTAGAGGGTGTCGGCCGGCACCACGGAGGCGGACGGGTCCAGCCAGGACACGAGCACGGTGAGCACGTTGACGTTCTTGTTGGGCCCGCCGGTCACGTAGACCGTGGTCAGGTCCAGGACGGAGTCGCTCGGGTAGGTCGGGGCGCCGGAGACCCCCAGCAGCTGCCGGCCGTCGTGCTCCCCCACCGTGTTGAACGTGGGCCCGGGAGCCTCGATCACGAACGGGGCGGGCAGCACCGTCCCGGCCAGCAGCAGCCCGGCGGAGCCCAGCAGCGCCCAGGACTCGAGACCGCGGCGGCGCAGGGCGCGGCGCGGGCGGGGGGATGCGGTCACGGGCGGTCCTCGGCGTCGTCGTCGGAGGGACCGGAGGCTGTGAGGCCGCACGGTCCGGACGGTCCAGCTTATCGCGCGCGACCCGGCCCTGAGCTTCCAGCGAACTGGGAGTTGGCTCATGGTCGGCCCCGTCCGGTGCTCGCTACGCTGGGAGCAGAGACGTCGGGCGCGCCCGTGCCGCCCGATCCCCCGACCCGATCGAAGAACGGTGGACCCATGACTCCCCAGCCTCCCAACGACCGCCCCGGGAACACCCCGGGCGACGACTCCGGCGACGGCCCCAAGGACCCCTTCCAGGAGATGCTCGAGCGCCTCATGGGGCAGAGCGGGATGAGCCCGGAGGACCTCCAGCGCGCCGGCGTGCCGGTGGACCCCCAGGCGATGTCGATGATGTTCCAGCAGATCCAGTCCATGATGGGCGCCGGGGCGTCCGAGGGACCGGTCAACTGGAAGCTCGCCCACGACCACGCGCGGCAGATCGCCGCCGCCGACGGCGACCCGTCGGTGACCCCCGCCCAGCGCGGCGCGGTCGAGGACGCGATGCGCCTCGCCGAGCTGTGGCTGGCCGACCACACCGAGTTCGGCCAGACCTCGATCCGGCCCCAGGCGTGGTCCCGCGCGGAGTGGATCGAGGCCACCCAGGAGACCTGGAAGGACATGACGGGCCCGGTCGCGGAGTCCGTGACGAAGGCGCTCACCGACGCCCTCACCCAGCAGCTGCCCCCCGAGCTGTCCGCCATGATGGGCGGGGCCTCGGGGATGCTCGCGGGCGCCGGCGGGATGCTGTTCGGGATCCAGCTGGGCCAGGCCATCGGCGGCCTGTCCCGCGAGGTGCTGTGCTCCACCGACATCGGCCTCCCGCTCGCGGAGGGCCGCTCCGGGCTGCTGCCCGCCAGCATCAGGGCCTTCGGCGAGGGCCTGGACATCCCCGCGCAGGAGATCATGCTCTACGTCGCCGTGCGGGAGGCGGCGCACGTCCGGCTGTTCGCGGCGAACCCGTGGCTGCGCCAGCACATCCTGGACCTCGTCAAGCGCTTCTCCGCGGGGATCCACATCGACATGTCCCGCATCGAGGAGGCCGCCCGGGACATCGACCCGATGGATCCCTCGAGCATGCAGGAGGCCCTGTCCTCCGGGATCTTCGCCCCGCAGCAGACCCCGGACCAGGAGGTCACCCTCAAGCGGCTCGAGACGGTGCTCGCCCTCGTGGAGGGCTGGGTGCACGTGGTCACCGTCGCCTCGACCGCCAACCTGCCCTCCGGGGAGGCCCTGTCCGAGACCGTCCGGCGGCGCCGCGCCGCCGGCGGGCCCGCCGAGCACGCGTTCGGCTCCCTCGTGGGGCTCGAGCTGCGCCCGCGCCGGCTGCGCGAGGCCGCGCAGTTCTGGGAGTACGTCGGCGAGCGTCGCGGGGTGGAGGACCGGGACGGCCTGTGGGACGCCGCGGAGCTGCTGCCCACCGACGAGGACCTGGACGACCCCGCGGGCTTCACCGAGCGCCGCGGGCTGCTCACCGCGTCCGAGGACGAGGTCGACGCCGCGCTCCAGCGGCTGCTCTCGGGCGGCTACGAGGGCCCCGACGGCGGGCCCGGCGCGGACGGCGGTCCGGCCACGGACCCTGCTCCCGGCGCGGACGGCGGGCCCGGCACGAGCGGCGGTCCCGGGCGGCCGGAGGACGACGGGCCTCAGGACGGGGACGGCTCCCGCTGATCCGCGCCGGCGCGTCCTGCGTGCCGGTGCGCCCACGCGGCGCCGTCCAGGAACGCCCGGGCCTTCTCGGCGAGGGGGTAGCGGGCCTCGAGCTCCCGGAACCGGGGACTGTGGTCGGCCTCGAGCAGGTGCGCGAGCTCGTGCACCAGCACGAAGTCGAGCACCCACTCCGGGGCCTGCTGGAGCTGCGCCGAGATCCGGATGACGCCGGTGGCCGGCGTCGCGGAGCCCCACCGGGTGTGCTGCCGCCCGGACCACCGCACGTCCGAGGGCCGGGCGCGGCCGTCGAGGTGTCGCCGCGACAGCTCGTGGGCGCGCTGCAGGAGGTGGTCGTCGGAGCGCCGGTCGGCGCCCTTGGCCGCCTCGCGGCGCCGGCGCTCCACGACCCGGGGCACCAGCTCCCGGGTCCAGTGCTCGATCTCCCGCCGGGTGGCCGTCTGGGGGACCGAGAGCACCACCGTGTCCTCGCTCCAGTGGGCGGACACGGTCTTGCGCCGGCGGGCGGAGCGGCGCACGACGACCTCGGGCTGCGACGGTACGGGCATGGGGCCATTGAACACGCCGCGGGCACGGGCCGCGAAACGCCGGCACGCGCCCATGTGCACGGCGCTCCGCCGTGCACTGTGGACGACCCGCCGGCGGGCGCGCCGCGGGCACGGTCCGGGCGAGAGTGACGACGTCCCGCCCGCGCGTCCCGGAAGGCGTCCCGTGCCCACCACTCCGTTCCCCGGCCCTCCTCAGGGTTCCCCGCACGACCCGGAACTGCGCCTGTCCTGTCTCGAGCGGCCCCGTCCGGACGAGGTGCACGTCCTGCTCCTGGGCCTGGACGGTCTCGCGGCGGCGCTGGCCGTGCGCCTGCTGCGCTGCGGCGTGCTCGGGCTCAACGTCAGCGACACCGCGCCCGTCGCGGCCGCCGACCTCGGGACCGGCGCGTACCGGCCCGCGGACGTCGGCCGGTCCCGCGAGGC